>JBDHRB010000325.1:0-3591 GCA_039807355.1 Candidatus Competibacteraceae bacterium | reverse complement strand
GTCGTGCGCCACACCACCCGCCAGCGTGCCCATGGACTCGAGACGCTGGGCATCGCGGAGCTGGGACTCGAGTTCGCTCCGTTCTTCCTCGAGGCGTTTGCGTTCGCGCAGATCACGCAACTCGAAATGATCCAGCACCGCATCTTCGAGGGGAATGCGGGTGTGCCGCACTTCCACCGGAATGCGTTCCCGACGATCGTCGATGACATCCACTTCCCGTTGCAACAATGCCCCCGCGGTACTATTGGTACCATTGGTACCATTGGTGCCGAGGGCACCCTCGTTCGTGTCCGGACCGAGCGAGGACATGGCAGGGATCAACGAGACGAGCGGGCGGCCGACGAGCGGTCGTGTATCGACCTGCCACAACATCGTCGCCGCCCGGTTGGCTTTCAGGACCACGCCGTCCGCCACCAGCAATTGCGGATTGGCACCGTCTTCGAAGAGACGACGGAAACGCTGTTCACTGGTGGCGAGCCGTCGCTCGTTCTCCTCGGCTTCACGGGCCCGCACCAGGGCGCTGCGATTGCGGCGGCGATCGACGGTGATGCCGACACCCAGCAGCAGCACGCCATAGGCGATCAGCGCCATCGGTGAACGCCAGGGCGGCGGCAGCACCACGAATTGCGTTTCATGACCGATGGCTTCGAATCCGCGATAGTCGATGGCGCGCACGCGGATCGTGTGCCGACCGGGCGCGAGCGAGGTCAGCGTGGCGCTGCCGCGATCGGTCCACGCCGGCGTGGTGATCGGCGTGTCGTCGAGTTCGAACCGATACCGCGTTTCTTCCTCCCGATGAAACGTCATGGCATACGCGGTGATCTCCACGCGAGCGTCCGCATGCGCGACCCGGGAGCCCGGCGTGATGGGCGTACCGGAACCGTTGCGGATCTCCACCATCGACAGCGTCGGGCGGGCGTGCTGTCGGGGCCGGCCGTCCATGTTCACGTAGGCGATACCCAGCGGCGTGCCAAGCCAGAGTCGCCCATGGGCATCCAGCGGACCGATGGCTCCGATGTGCGGATGGGGCAATCCATCCTGGTCGGTATAGGAGTCCACCACCGTCACCGAATCCCGGAAGGTCGGACCGAAGGTGGTCAGCGTCAGACCGCGCGATGAACCGATCGCCAGTCGCGCATCGGGAAGCAACGCCAGGTCGGTGACATCATCGCTCAGCAGCCCCGCGAGCCTGCTCGCATCGAAGATGCGCCACTCGGGAGAGCCGCCGCAGGTGCGCAGCACCGAGACCCCATCCGTGCCACCGACGACCAGGACGCACTCGCCGGACGTGAGACGCACGGACGTGGCGGCGATGGGTCCGCTGATGGGCGCCGCTCCACCGGGGACCTCCTGCCATCGACGGCCGTCGTACTGTTGCACCGTGCCGTTGCCGAGAACGACCACGAGATGGGGAACCCCGTTCGTCGAATCCACCGTGGCGATGCGCGTGTCCGCGGGGAAGCCGGCCCATGGCGTGAATCGGGACGGCGTCGATTCGAACCACGCCCCGCGCGTGCCGATCATGACGAGGGCGCGCGCACCGCCCGGCACGGGGGCTTCGATGATCTGGTGCACCGCATCGCTGTCACCGGCATCGAGGCGCAGGACCCAGCCATCCCGTACGCGCTCGAACACGCGCCAGTCGAGTGCCGTGAGCAGGCGGGCCGGACGCGAACGCGTGTCGAGGAAGATGTCGGTGCTCCGGTCGCCGGTGCCGCGCGCGATGTCGGCGACGGGAACATCGTGAAAATCGGGAAGGCGAAGGGCGCCCCGGTTCATGGACCAGAACCAGAGCGTGTCACCATCCCGTCGCGCCGTCGCGCCGACGATCGGTGCACCGAAGAATCGGGGAGGCATCGGGACCTGTCCCGCCACGCCCACGGTCAGGCGCAGCAACGCGCCGCTGCGAAACCCGATGTAGATGGACGGATATCCCAGTCCGTGATCGATGGCTTCCAGCGTCTGCACACGGGAGCCGAGCGCGCCCGGACTCAACTCGAGCGTCTGCCAGGATTGCCCGTTGCGGGAGCGATAGACGTGTCCGTTGGTGGCGCCGATCCAGGTTTCGATCGTGTCTCTGATGCGCACCCGGAGGACCCGGGCCGTCGATTCCTGCGGACCCATGCGATGCCAGCGATCTCCGACGAGGAGAAACGCGCCGCTCTCGGTGGCGACCACCGCGGAGACCGAATCGCCGGGTGGTGTCATGGCGATGTGCTCCACGCGCAGATCGGTCAGCCCCTGCGACGCGTCCCAGACGGTCCATTGCCCATCGACGCGGCGCATGATGCCTTCGCCTTTTGTGGCCACCCAGAGCTCGTGCCGGTCATCGATCGTGCGGGTGGCCACCATGGCGTCCCGCCCGACGCGGTCGCCGGGAAGGACGAGGCGCTGGAGCTGTCGATCGTCGCCGATGACGAAGACACCGCCCCGGCTGCCGACGACCACGCGGGCCGGTCCGTCCGGGCGCGTCTCGAGCACGGCGGAGAAGAGAGGCGCGGCGCCCGCGGGGAGGTCATGGTCTTCCGCCCATTGCCCGTCGCGCTCCACGCTGATGCCGCGCGCGCGGGTGTAATAGCGCTCGTGCGGCGAGGCGTCGAGAATGAAGCGGATGATCCCGTCGGTGGCTGAAGGCGGCAGGGGCATCGGCGCCCAGGAGCGCCCTGTGAAATGCCAGGGCCCTTCGCCTGTTCCGATCAGCACGCTGCCGTCGCGCGCACGCATCAGCGAGAAGATGGGACTGTCGGGCAGCCCATCCCGCCGGCCGAACGCCGTGTAGGCGACGTCGTTGAGCTCGGGAGACGACGACATCGCGGGTTGGCGCGGACCGATCGTCGGCATGACCTGCGACGTGACCTGCGATATCTGCGGTGTCTGCCGCCCCTGCTGGGCCGGAGATTTCGTCGGGGTCAGCGCCAGGATACCCAGGATCGCCACTACGCCGAAGGTCGTAGTCGCTCCGCGCTCCGACATCAGCGGGTGGCTGTGTCGGAAGTTCTGAGCGGACCCGGGCGGCTCGTGGGGGCGCATGCCACAAGATAGTGTTTCAAATCACATCCCGTGGTGACCCTGATTCGCCAGGGTCGGGCATCGGAAACGGGGCGTTGCATCGTACTAATCCCGATAGATCGCGTCAGGAATTTGGGTTATCTATTGGGAATGGAGTTACGGACGCCCGCCAATGGTTCTGGGACCCGTCTCATCGGGGACCAGCCAGGCGCCCGTAAGAGACCGGGTCCCGTCGGCATCGAAGGCCACGGCCGCGACGTGCCCGGGAGGCTCGCCATCCAGCGGATGGAGGCCCGTCTGCACGTCGACCACGTGCCATGCGCGATGACCGGTGGTGATGTCGAGCTGGCCGGGTTCCGCGCCGGCTTCGCCGAGTCCCTGTCCGGTGGCCTTGCGGAGCGCTTCATGGCGGGCCCAGCGCTGCACGACGTGTCGACCCAGCAGGGACGGCGGTTCGGTCATGAGCACCGCCCATTCCTCGGCGGTGTGCAGCATGGCCCCCAGCGCCTGCCAGGTGTCGTCGTTCGTTTCCCGCTCGATCGATTCGATGTCGACGCCAAGGGGCGCGTCGCCGACGCCGAT
>JBDHRB010000324.1:0-3614 GCA_039807355.1 Candidatus Competibacteraceae bacterium | reverse complement strand
AGCGTGTTCGACAATGTGGCCTTTCCGCTGCGCGAACACACCCGCCTGCCGGAACGCTTGATCCGCACCCTGGCGCTGATGAAGCTGGAGGCGGTCGGGCTGCGCGGCGCCCGCGACCTGATGCCCGCCGAACTGTCCGGCGGCATGGCCCGGCGGGTGGCGCTGGCCCGGGCCATCGCCCTTGATCCAATGATGATGCTCTATGACGAGCCATTCGCCGGGCAGGACCCGATTTCCATGGGCGTGCTGGTGAAATTGATTCGCACGCTAAACGACGCGCTCGGTTTGACCAGCGTCATCATCTCGCATGATGTCAAGGAAACCGCCGCCATTGCCGACCATCTCTACTTGATCTCCGAAGGCCGGGTGGTGGAGCAGGGCGCCCCCGAAGCGTTGCAGCATTCCTCCTCGCCCTGGGTCGATCAATTCATGCACGCCAAGCCGGACGGGCCGATGTCGTTCCACTACGCGGCACCGCCCTACGTCGATGATCTTCTGGCGAGAACTTTAGGATGATCGCCCTGCTGCGGAGTCTGGGCCGGTCGGTGCTGGAGCGGCTGGCCCGATTGGGCCGGGCCAACTTGTTTCTGCTCAGTCTGCTCGGCGCACTGACTTTCGTATTCAAGCGCCCCGGATTGCTGATTCGGCAACTTTATGCGGTGGGCGTGCTGTCGCTGCCGATTGTCATCGTCTCCGGGCTGTTCGTCGGTATGGTGCTGGGCCTGCAAGGCTACGCCAATCTGGTCGATTTCGGCGCGACCGCCTCGCTGGGAACGGTGGTTGCACTGTCGCTGATCCGCGAACTGGGGCCGGTATTGACCGCGTTGCTTTACGCCGGACGGGCCGGTTCGGCGCTGACCGCGGAAATCGGCCTGATGAAAGCCACCGAACAGTTAGCCAGTATGCAAATGATGGCGGTCGATCCCTTTCCCCGGGTGCTGGCCCCGCGCTTTCTGGCCGGTTGTCTGGCGGCACCGATCCTGACCGGGATTTTCACCGCGGTGGGCATTCTCGGCGGCTATTTCGTCGCGGTCCTGCAACTGGGAGTGGACGGCGGCGCGTTCTGGGCGCAGATGCAGGCGAAAGTGTTGTTGTTCGAGGACATCGGCAACGGCGTCCTGATCAAGAGCGTGGTGTTCGGCATACTGGCCAACTGGATCGCCCTGTTTGAAGGTTATGAAGCGCAGCCGACTTCGGAAGGGGTCAGTCTGGCGACCACGCGCACCGTGGTGATTACCTCGCTGGCGGTGCTGGGCTGGGATTTCCTGTTGACGGCGCTGATGTTCGGCGTCTGGTAGAGAAGGCACATGCGGCAAAAGAATCTGGAACTGATGGTCGGCGTGTTCGTGGCGCTGGGCGTAGCCGCGTTTTTGCTGCTGGCGCTCAAGGTCAGCGACTTGACGCGCATCGGCGAAAATGACGGTTATCGGGTTATGGCCCACTTTGAAAATATCGGCGGCCTCAAGGTGCGGGCGCCGGTGACCCTGGGCGGAGTGCGGATTGGCCGGGTGGTGGGCATTGGCTTGGACCCGCAGAGCTATGAAGCGGTGGTGACCCTGGCCATTGACCCGCGCTATGACCGACTGCCGACCGATTCCAGCGCCAGCATTCTGACTTCCGGCCTGCTCGGCGAGCAATATGTCGGGCTGGAACCGGGCGGGATGGACAGTTATCTGACCAACGGCAGCGTCCTCAAGCTCACCCAGTCGGCGCTGGTGCTGGAAAAACTGATTGGCCGGGTGCTGACGGATACCGCTTCGGGCGACGCCAAACCCAAGCCGGGATTGCCCGATCAGTAGCCGATCTGCAATTTGATCAGGGAGTTACGAATTTTATGAAAAGAATTATTGCGTTATTTTGCCTGGCGCTGCTGTTGAGCAGCGGGTCGGCGGCGGCGGTGCGTCCGCCGCAAGAGGTGGTGCAGGAAACTTCGGCGCGGATGATCGACGCCCTGCGCCAAAACCATGCAGCGCTGCGCCAGGATTCGAGCCGGATTTATGAGCTGGTCGATCAAATCGTCCTGCCCAACTTCGATTTTGAATTGATGTCGCGCTGGGTATTGGGCCGCGCCTGGCAACAAGCCAGCCCGGAACAACGTCGGCGCTTCACTGAGGAATTTCGCACGCTCCTGGTGCGCACCTACGCCAAGGCGCTGCTGGAATATTCCAACGAGGAGGTGCGCGTGCCGCCGCAACCCGCCGCCAGCGGCAGCGAAACCACGGTCAGAACCGAAGTGCAGCCGAAAACCGGGCGACCGATTCAGATCAACTACAGTATGCGGTTGGGCGATGCCGGGTGGAAGGTCTACGACGTGACAGTAGATGGCGTCAGTCTGGTGACCAACTATCGCAGCACCTTCACCAGCCAGATTCGCAACAGCGGTCTGGATGCGGTGATCGCCGATCTTCGGCAACGCAATGCCCAGGGCGGACGCTGATGGCCGAAGCCAGCGCCTGGCGCAGCGGCGATACTGTTCAGGTTCACGGCGAACTGGACTTCGATTCGGTGGCGCACTTGTGGGAAGCCACCGAAACGCTGTTCCAGGCCGCCGAGCCGGTCTGCTGCATTGATCTGGGCGGCGTGCAACATTCCAACAGCGCCGGTGTCGCCCTGATGGTGGAATGGCTGGGCCAGGCCCGCCGTCGTCAGTGGCCGTTGCGCTTTGTCAATGTTCCCCGACAAATGCGCGCCATTATCGAAGTCGCCGATCTGGAAACCGTCTTGCCGCTGGCTTGAGCGCCGCGCATTGGCCCGGCGTTTTCCGATTTTTGCCCCCTTCAACCTTTGAACCTTTAGCACCCTGAACCCATGAGTAAACTGATTATCACCGGCGGCCTACCCCTGTATGGCGAACTGCGCGCCTCCGGGGCGAAGAATGCGGTTTTACCGATTCTGGCCGCCACTTTGCTGGCCGATGCGCCGGTCACCATTCGCAATGTCCCGCATTTGCAGGATGTCACCACGACCATGGAATTGCTGGGCCGGATGGGCGTGGAACTGGTGGTCGATGAGAAAATGAATATCCAGGTCGATCCGCGCTCGATCCACACCTTTCATGCCCCTTATGAACTGGTGCGCACCATGCGCGCTTCCATTCTGGTGCTGGGGCCGCTGGTGGCCCGCTTCGGTCAGGCGGAAGTTTCCCTGCCGGGCGGCTGCGCTATCGGCTCGCGCCCGGTCAATCTGCATATCAAGGGACTGGAGGCGATGGGCGCGGACATCAAGGTGGAAAACGGCTATATCCGCGCCCGCGCCAACCGGCTGAAAGGCGCGCACATCGTGCTGGATTTGGTCACGGTCACCGGCACGGAAAACCTGCTGATGGCCGCCGCGCTGGCGGAAGGCACCACCATTCTGGAAAACGCCGCCCGCGAACCGGAAGTCGTCGACTTGGCCGACTGTCTGATTGCGATGGGGGCCAGAATCAGCGGCGCCGGCACCGATACGCTGGTGATTGACGGCGTGGACCGTCTGCACGGGGCGCATTATCAAGTACTGCCGGACCGCATCGAGACTGGTACTTATCTGTTGGCCGGGGCGATTACCGGCGGACGGGTCAAGGTCAAGGACACCCGCCCGGATATTCTGGAAGCGGTGTTGCTGAAGATGGAAGA
>JBDHRB010000323.1:0-3643 GCA_039807355.1 Candidatus Competibacteraceae bacterium | reverse complement strand
CGATGATCCGAAAGCGTTGGAAGTTGGCGACCAGTTCATGTTTGGCCCCTCGTTGCTGGTCTGCCCCGTAACCGAGCCGGGGGCAACCACTCGCCGGGCCTACCTGCCAAAGGGTCGCACCTGGTACGACATCTGGTCGGGCAAGGCGTACCCGGGAGGCAGTTGGGCCACCGTGCCGGCTCCTTTGGGACGAATTCCGCTATTGGCGCCGTCCGGCTCGATTTTGCCTGTCGGTCCTAACCTTCAGTGGACCACCGAGAAGCCGTGGAATCCGATCCGAGTTCGGGTCTTCCCGGGCAAAGACACCAAGTTCACGCTGTACTTCGACGACGGCATCAGCAATCGGTATAGCAAGGGTGAGCATTCGACGGTTGAGTTGCATTGGGTGGATCGTGCGCGGAGCTTGCGAATCGGCAAGCGCCAGGGCAGTTTGGGGAGCCGGGGCAGGGGTGGGTGCAGGGACCTGCGCCCGACGATGCGCCGACGCCGGTGGTGCCGGGGAATCATGCGTTCTGGCGGTATCAGTCGCTATCCGGGGCGCATCACGGCGCGGTTTCGCTCGTCCAGGACAGGCGCGGCCAAGGCCCCGGCTGTGCGGTTTCCCAGGCGGCTGGACTCCAGCCGCCCAGCCAGACCGGCGGATAAGCCACGATCACACTGGACTGTTCCGCGAAGCGGGTTGCGGCATAGGCTTGGGGTATCCACGGCGCATCGTCCGACAACTGCGGCCAAGGCGCGTCAATCGTGGTGAGGCGCAGACTGTGCAGCGCCTGACGATACGCGGTCAGCGTCCCTTGAACAGCGGCGAGATCGACGGCGGCGTTTTGGCCTTGTTCCTGCCACTCATCCACCGGGCGGCGTTCGCGTCGCCACGGGTAATCGGACAGCGGTTCCTGATCGGACAATCGCAGCGGGCCGCCGATTTCGATCCACTGGAACCCCGGAAACCGCCCCTGAAAATCGCCCAAGGGCGGCGCTTCCGAAAGCACGATTTCGCCCTTGCAGAAGGTGCGCCATTGAAAATCCGCCGGCGCATCGCCCAGCACGCCCGGATAGGCGACCGTCCATGGGGCCTCGCTCCAAGTGCCGATCCAGCCGACGGGATAGGCCAGGATAAAACTGAACCGTTCTGCCCAGATCATGAACGGATAATTGCGCGTTACGCAATGCTGACTGAGCGTCAGGTTCTCACTGAGAAGGCCGCAGCGCAGCAGGTACAGGCGCAGGCTGTAGCGGTCTTCCCGGCTGAGAAACGGGCCGTCTGCGCCGATGGATTGGCCGTCGATCTCGAACGGACTCCACTGATCCGCCGGGTCGATCAACAGGGTGCCGGCAGGCCGATCCGCGTGCAGCACCGGCAGGACTTTTTGCCAGTCGATTCCGGGACGGCGGGCGATGGGATGTAGCCAGTGATAGGCGTAGTAATCGCCGCTGGGTAAATGATCGTCGCCCCGCGATAGCCCGGAGCGACTCAGTGTCCACATCCGCGTCCACGGCTCCAACAGTTCAATGTCCGCGCCGGTGTAGCGCCGAACGTTGTTGACCATAGCCACCGGGTTGTTCCGGGCGCGGTAGAACTCATCCATGATGCGCTGGGTGTAGTCCGCGTCGCTTTCGTCGGTCTGGCGCGGAATGCCGAAATGCCAACCCCAATAATCCGCCCACTCCTCGCGGGCGTGCGGCAAGATCAGTTGCCGCAACATCGCCGCCAGCGCGGTTTCCGCCAGACCCAGCTCCTGGGCCAGCGCCCGTAAATGCGCCCACAGGATCGAGGCGCTGGCATACAAACCGTCGCTGTAAGGGCGCGGAGGAACGGTTTGCGGCAAGCCCTGAACGCCGGAACCGGGAATCAGGCGGGTCGCCGGCCAGGCGGCGGCGTCTGGATGCAAAGCGCTGACGGTCAGGCCGTGCGCATCGGTCAACTGCTGCGCCAAACGGGCGACGGTCTGATCGCGCAGGTCGATTTCGATGACCGGATGGGCGAGCGGTGGCTCCTCGCCGCCGATGCGCACGGTCAAAAGATCGCGGAACAGACTCCAGCGCAGGCCCAGCGGGTGCAGGATGCGCAAGGCCAGCACCGGTTCCGGGTCACGGTTGAAAAAGCCGGGCAGGTTGCGGAGCAGTTGCGGGAACATCGATCAGGCCGTTTTGAAGAACAAAAAACGCACGTCCGGCGGGAACGGCCAGGCTTTAGCTGTGGCGTGGTTCAAATCGTACCCGTCCTGACGCGCCCGGGCGGCGGCCAGTAATTGGGGTTGCGCCCAAGCCAGTAATTTTCCTTTGGTCTTGAAGCCGGCGATGGGAAACCCGGCGTACAGCAAAGTGCGCTCGGCGTCTTGCAGTGACAGCGGCGCCAGAACCCGCAAAGCGCCTTGCAAATTACCGTTTTGCAAGGCGACGGCCAGGTCCGCCGCCGGTTTGATGCGATAGTGGCGGGATGGGGCGGGCGTCGCGGGTTGGGCGGAAGGCAGGGACAAATCGGTGACTTGGATGAGTAAGGTTTTAGGAACAAATGAGACCGGCTGATTGGGTTTCCAGTCTTCAAGCCGTTTAGGTCCCCATGTGCCTTCCCACAGTTCGCCCTTGGCAGTTGCCAAATACATCGAGCTGCCCGTACTCAGCATCGGCGGGCGGGTATCGCTCGTACCCCGTAGCCCCAGGTAGGTAGGAATGACGTATTGATCTTTGCCGCGTTCTACAGCTTGCCGCAAAGCCAGCCCCAGCGCCTGATGAGGATCTTGCGTGGCTCCACCAAACGCGATCCCGTTCGATACGCCCGATGACCGGGCGCCGTGCGCCGTGAATTGCTTGAGGTCGGCGCGCTTGAGGCGGACTTGAGGGATAGCCGCCGCTGGCGTCGCCTTGGGCGGCTGGACTTTCTCAGCCGCCCTTTTCTGCAACTCTGGATAATCGGCCAGGACTTCAGCCGGCACGGATTGGCCTTGGTCAATTGCGTCTTCCACCGCCATTTCGTGCGCAGCAATTCTGTTTCTACGCAAACTATTTGCGGTATTCGCCCAATTCCATTTAGTGCTTTTCCCTTCTGCCAAATCCTTCTGGGCGCGATATTCAAGATAGTCCTGCTGCGTCATTTGCCACGGTGATTGAGGTGTAGCATCCTGTTCTACTTTGCGTTTTCGGGCAGCCAGGTCTAAACTTTGAACATCGGGGACGTTGTTTGAGGGAGCCGGATTCATCTCAACCGCAATAGCGTCTGGCGATGCTGGAATCCCGCTAGAAGCGTCCCCGGTCTTGCTGTTCGAGCGATCCGAATCATAAGCGGTCAACAACCAAGTTTTGAGTTGATTGTTGAAGGTCAGTTTAACCGCCCCTCGCAATGACCCGCCCCGCAAGTAGATAACGTCTTTATGGCGTTGATACACTTGCATGTTTAACAAAAATCCCTGCAAGTCTTTCAATACTTCGGGGTGCCATTTTTCAAGTTTGGCAATCCCCCGTCCTTTGTTGCGAGGATTCTCCGAGGTTTCGCCCCAAACCAGATCAATATCACCCACTTCTGGATGGTAGAGCGCGGCCACGGCTTCGCCGGTTTGATGATGTTTTAGGTGAGCAATAGCGCCTTGGGCGTCATGATGGAACTGCCGAAAAATAGGCCCGAACGGCCCGTGTTCCTGCGGCGGTT
>JBDHRB010000322.1:0-3654 GCA_039807355.1 Candidatus Competibacteraceae bacterium | reverse complement strand
CGGCAGCGACGCCTCCGGCATCGTCTACAAGGTCGGCAAGGACGTGACCAACGTCAAGGTCGGCGATGAAGTGGTGCTGCATTGCGGTCAGTGGAATCGCAACTGCGAATGGGTGAAGAACGGCGGCGATCCGATGTACTCGCCGAGCTTCCGCATTTGGGGCTATGAAACCAACTACGGCAGTTTCGCCCAGTTTACCAAGGTGCAGGGTCATCAGTGTATGCCCAAGCCCAAGCACATGAACTGGGAAGAATCCGCCGCCTATGTGCTGGTCGGCGCGACCGCCTGGCGGATGTTGCATGGCTGGGACCGGAATGAAATTAAAAAGGACGACGTGGCGCTGATTTGGGGCGGGGCGGGCGGTCTCGGCTCCATGGCCATTCAGATCGCCAAGGCGGCGGGCGCGACTCCCATCGCCATGGTGTCGGGCGTGGACAAGTTTGATTACTGCACGAAACTCGGCGCGAAAGGCTGCATCAACCGCAACGAGTTCGACCACTGGGGGATGTTGCCGCACTGGAAGGATAATGTCGGTTACGCCAAGTGGCTGAAGGGCGTGCGGGCGTTCGGGGCGAAGATTTGGGAAGTGCTGGGCGAGAAGCGCGCCCCGAATATCGTGTTCGAGCATCCCGGTGAGACCACCATTCCCACCTCGATTTTCGTCTGCGACACCGGCGGCATGGTCGTAGTCTGCGCCGGCACCACCGGTTATAACGCCACCGTCGATCTGCGCTATCTGTGGATGCGCCAGAAGCGTCTGCAAGGTTCGCATTTCGCCAACGCCGAACAATCCAATCAGATGAACGAGCTGGCGGTGCGCGGCTTGCTCGATCCCTGCATGTCGCGGGCCTTCACCTATGAAGAACTGCCGATTGCCCACCAGTTGATGCACGACAACAAGCACCCGCACGGCAATATGTCGGTGCTGATTGGCGCGACCGAGTTTGGCCTTGGGGCCAGCGGCAAGCCGCCGGTGGCGATTGAGCATCCGACCCTGCCCAAGGGCGATGTCCACAACACCCCGCATCCGTATCCGATGGCCGCGCCGTTGCCGAGCATCGGCGAAGCGGAAGTGCTGAAAGTCGTTGATGATGGCACCAGGGTCAAGGATTTGATGCATCGCGGCATCATTGCCTGTGGGCCGAACGACAGCCTTGCCCAAGTGGCGAAGATCATGGTCGATGAGAAGATTCGCGGCGTCGTGGTGCTGGATAGCGGCAAGATGGTCGGCGTGGTCACGCAAATCGACATCGTGTTGGCGCGGCAGGGCCGGACGCCGGAGCAGGCGCGGGCCATGCTGGCTAAGGACATCATGACTCAGGGTTGGGCGACTTGCGACGCCAGTACGCTGTTGAGCGAAGCGGTCAGTCAGATGACCGGGCGGCGGATTAACCGCCTGGTGGTGACTGAGAATGACAAACCGATGGGCGTCATTTCCATGACTGACGTGGTGCGCAAGATCATCAGCGAGTAAGCCGCGCTCGATTCAGCCCCTCGCGGATGCGCGGAAGGGGCTACGGCAAAATTCCCTTCTCTCGCCGTCCAGGATAGAGAAGGGTTTTTTTCTGTAACCATGGAGGACTTTCCGAAATGAAAGCTATGGTCTGTCGTGAATTGACCGGCCCGGCGGCGTTGCGCCTGGAGGAGGTTGCGGAGCCGCGCCCGGCTCCGCATCAGGTGCGCATCCGGGTGCGGGCCTGCGGGGTCAATTTCGCCGATAGCCTGATTACTCGCGGTCAATACCAAAAGCAACCGCAACCGCCGTTCAGTCCCGGCTTTGAACTGTCCGGCGAGGTGCTGGAACTCGGCGCAGGCGTGGAAAAAATTGCGGTCGGGGATCGGGTGATCGCCATCATTCCGCATGGCGGTTACGCCGAACAGGTGGTCGCCGACGCGGACCGCTGCACGCCGATGCCAGCCGCCATGTCCTGGGAACACGGCGCGGCTTTTCCGGTGGTGTTTGGCACCTCGCATATTGCGCTGTGGCGGCGGGCGCGCTTGCAGGCCGGCGAGACTCTGGTGGTGCATGGCGCATCCGGCGGCGTCGGTTTGACCGCGGTGGCGATTGGCAAACGGTTGGGGGCGACGGTGATCGCCACTGCCAGCAGTCCGGAAAAACTGGCGGTGGCTCATGCTCACGGTGCCGATCATTGGGTTGATGTCAGCCGTGAAGACGTGCGGACCCGGATCAAGGAACTGACCGATGGACGCGGCGCGGATGTGATTTACGATCCGGTCGGCGGCGAACTGTTTACTGCGTCACTGCGCAGCATCGCTTTTGAAGGGCGAATTCTGGTGATTGGATTTGCCGGCGGCGTCGTGCCGCAGATTCCCGCCAATCATTTGTTGGTGAAAAATGTGGACGTGATCGGCGTCAACTGGCCGGCTTATGCCGAGTTGCATCCCCAGGTGATGCGCGAAAGTTTCCAGACGCTGATGCATTGGTATCTGGATGGCGCGATCTCGCCGCACGTTTCAGCGCGCTATCCGCTGGAGCAGGCGGTTGCAGCCCTTCATCAGGTGATTGCCCGCAAGACCACCGGCAAGGTGGTCATTACTCTGGATTAGGCCAGCGCGATGTCTGTTGAATTAACGATCAGCCATTTGGGACGGGTGAGCCGGGCGACCGTGCCGGGTCACGACGCACAGTTGAAAAAACTGCGCAATGCATTGTTGCTCAAGGATTTTCGTCTGGTCGCGGAGAGTGAGAATGCGTGGGAATTTCGTCGGCGGGCGTATTTGCTGCAAGATGATTGGCCGGTGCAGGTCAGCATCCGCCGCGAGGGTCGCCGGATTGAGATTGATTATGACCTGTTCATTCCCTGGAGCTGGATTGGCGGTTTGTGCTTTCTGACCATCATGGTATTGCCGTTTGCCGGGTTCCAGAATGCCGGATTGGGATTCATTCTGGCGCTGTTGGTCATGGCCCTGGCGATCTACAAACAGAAATTTGACTGCCGGCCCGACGCCCGGTTTTGGCAACAACGCCCCCGGCAGCGCTGGGGCGAGATGATCGAGCGGTTAATCGGCGAGGCGTTTGCGCGTTCCTAGCGAGTTGTGCGGTCTGGCGGGGTAATGCGGGGGGTGCGTCGCCCTCTCCCCGATGCGGGAGAGAGGGCGGCAGGAAGGGAAGCAATCAGCCTTTTTGCATCATCGGCAGCAGGAAGGCAATCAGGGTCGCGGCAAAAATGGCGCTGGTGATGACGCCGCTGATGCTGGCCCCCAGCGCATGAGGCAGAACGATCACGCCCGGCCCCACCGATTTTTGCGCCACCTTGGCGGTGGTCGGCACGCAACTGACCCCGGCGATACCGATCACCGGGTTGTATTTCTTGCCCGACCAGTAGTACAGCGCATAGCCGCCTAAGATTCCGCCGACGCCGGAAATCAGCAGCGACAGAATGCCCAGCACCAGCAGTTTCAGCACCACCGGATTGAGGATGGTTCCCGCTTCGCACAACACGCCGAGCAACAATCCCAGGAAGAACGTCGAGCCGTACAACACGGTGTTGGAGAACAATTCGTAGAAGTTCGGCAGATTGCTCTCACGAATCACCACCCCCAGGAACAGCGACAGCAGCAACGGCGAAGCCACCGGGAACAGCAGACTAAGCAACACGCAGGCGATCACCGCAAACACCAGTTTCTCATTCG
>JBDHRB010000321.1:0-3661 GCA_039807355.1 Candidatus Competibacteraceae bacterium | reverse complement strand
AGCTCAGAAAGCTGTGTATCAACCGGCGCTTTGGCCAGCTTGGTTCACTGCCGAATAGGCAGCTCAGAAAACTCGACAGCGCAACGGGCGCGGCGTGTACGGATTCACTGCCGAATAGGCAGCTCAGAAACTGCCCGATCCAGAGCTGATCGCCCTGGTGCTATTCACTGCCGAATAGGCAGCTCAGAAACAAACGGCTACCCGGATCGAGTCAATACCACCATTCACTGCCGAATAGGCAGCTCAGAAAACACGCCCGCCGGAACATTCCAGTCTTCGAGTATTCACTGCCGAATAGGCAGCTCAGAAATGGCTGACCGAAATGCTCAAGCACGTCGGCTTATTCACTGCCGAATAGGCAGCTCAGAAAAGGCCGCTGAAAACCGCGTCCCGATTGATCGTCATTCACTGCCGAATAGGCAGCTCAGAAAATCGACCCTGTGCAGGCCGAGCAGGAACGCCAATTCACTGCCGAATAGGCAGCTCAGAAACGGGTGACGCCCATGGCCGCGAAGGCGTCCACATTCACTGCCGAATAGGCAGCTCAGAAAGCGGGGTCTAGCCGCCCCAGACTCACCGACCCATTCACTGCCGAATAGGCAGCTCAGAAACTTCGGCTTTCTCTAACGCCGTGCGAAATTCGATTCACTGCCGAATAGGCAGCTCAGAAATGCACGAAATCGACGACCGGCGGAACGCCCGGATTCACTGCCGAATAGGCAGCTCAGAAAAGCGAAGAGGCGGCGATCCGTCAGGGGCAAATATTCACTGCCGAATAGGCAGCTCAGAAAAAGAATGGGGGGTCATCAGGATGTACCGGCAAATTCACTGCCGAATAGGCAGCTCAGAAAAAAACCCGCACCGAACTGGAACGGCTGGTCGGATTCACTGCCGAATAGGCAGCTCAGAAAACGATTTCCGGCGCGTTTGGCGCGGCGTAGCTATTCACTGCCGAATAGGCAGCTCAGAAAATGACCGCTAAATCCACGAGATCACGCCCAAAATTCACTGCCGAATAGGCAGCTCAGAAACGGAAGACGCGGGGTTGATCTACTGCCTGGATATTCACTGCCGAATAGGAAGCTCAGAAATGCTAAACAGGAATCCGGCCACCGTGGTATCCCATTCACTGCCTAATAGGCAGCTCAGAAAAGACCACGCTCAACAGCTACGACCGGCTGGCGGATTCACTGCCGAATAGGCAGCTCAGAAAATTGCAGCGCCTCGAACGCGGCGGCGGCTTTCATTCACTGCCGAATAGGCAGCTCAGAAAATCCACGCGATGGCCGCCGCGTCCTGCGCATCATTCACTGCTGAATAGGCAGCTCAGAAATTCGCTGATCTGTGCGCCCACCAGTTCCATATATTCACTGCCGAATAGGCAGCTCAGAAACATACGTTTTAGTGACCACGCGCCAGCCGCCGATTCACTGCCGAATAGGCAGCTCAGAAAGCCAGGCGCTCATCGCCATGGCCCCGTCAGGTATTCACTGCCGAATAGGCAGCTCAGAAAATGGCCGAGCGGATCATTCGGGAACTGGAACTATTCACTGCCGAATAGGCAGCTCAGAAATCCATGTGGTCAATGGCCTGTCGAACGCCATTATTCACTGCCGGATAGGCAGCTCAGAAAAGCCCAACCAGGCCGCCGCGAACAGCGCCGCCATTCACTGCCGAATAGGCAGCTCAGAAAAGTTCGCCGCCATTGGTCACTGGGCGCGTTCCATTCACTGCCGGATAGGCAGCTCAGAAAGTATTGACAGCTCCTTTTGATGTTCACCTGTGATTAAGACACGGCCAAAAGCCGCTTTACAGGCATGAAACACATCAGCAAACAGTTGAGAAGCGGATTAACCGCTCACCCATAGGCAAAACTATCTCAATCTGCAATCCGCTGTCTCGGTGATTTAATGCGCGAATGCTACCGCCATGCGCCTCAACTGCTCGACGCGCAATCGCCAGTCCCAAACCAAAACCGGCGGTTTCAACGCCGCTTTCACTGCGGAAAAAAGGCTCGAAAATCGCCGGTAAATCCCTTTCGGGAACGCCCGGCCCCTGATCGGTAACCGTCACCCGCAGACACTCCGGGGCGTTGCATCGCTCAACTCGGACCTCGACTGTCGTACCCTGGCGCGTGTATTTCACCGCATTGCGGATCACATTCTCGAAAGCGCGATACAACAATTCAGCACGAACCTTAACCACAGCCTCGCCTGCGCCGACAAAGCGCACTTGACGTCCACTGGCTTCCGCTTCAAACCGCGCATCATCGGCAATACCCGCCACCAGCTCCATCAAATCAACCTCATCCTCAGGAGCACCGCTCATCCCGGCTTCCAGGCGCGAAAGCGTCAACAACTCCCCGACCAATTGATCGAGCCGCCCGGCCTCGCGCTCAATCCGATCCAGCGAAGTCGCTTGCTTCTCCGGTTGCTGACGCGCCAGACCCACTGCCGCCTGCAACCGCGCCAGCGGTGAGCGGAGTTCGTGCGAAACATCGTGCAACAAGCGTTGCTGCGAACCGAGGAGAATTTGCAGTTGTTCGGCCATCCGATCAAAATCCCTTGCTAGATCAGCGATTTCATCACGGCGCTGTCCCATGCGCGGCCCGATTCGCATATCGAGCTTGCCTGCCGCCGCCGCCGCGAAAGCCCCACGCAGATGACGGATCGGCTTTGACAGATACCAAGCCAACACCGCGCTGAAACCGAGACTGGCCAGAATGCCAATGCTGATGGGCACCCAGGGCGAGGGCGGCGGAACCCGTGGCCCACCCGCACTTTCGGCGGGAATAAAAAACAAATATTGCTGCTGACCCGCCATCTCCAAGCGGGCAATCCGCGATTGAGAATCCTCCTGCGCTAACCGCCGCGCCTGGATCAATGCTTTCGCCGCAACCTCCCGGCCCAACAATTCCCGATCAGCCTCATCGACCACATACACATGCGCCCCGCCCCGGTCGCGCCACTCTTGCAACAAGCCTTGTAACGCCGCGACGCCGCCATGCCGGAGCGTCGCTGCTGTCACGTTCACCAAAAACGCCGCACGCGGACCACTCGCCAACTCCTGGACCTGTTCGCTCAGGGTCCGCTGATGAAGCCAAACCGCCGCGCCGACGCCTGCGCCAGCCACCAGCAACGCCAGCCAGAACGCCAAGAAAGATTTCCAGAATAACCGGCCCATGGCGCTCAATCCCGAATGTACTGATAACCAATACCGCGCACCGTCTGAATTGGCGAACGCCCGGCCCGATCCAAACCCAGTTTGTGCCGGATGCTGCTCAGGTGAACGTCAATGCCCCGGTCGTAACGAGCCAGCGGGCGACCTAAACCTTGTTCGGAAAGTTCTTGCTTGCTCACCACCCGCCCGGCGTTACGAACCAGCACTTCGAGCAGATTAAATTCGGTGCTGGTCAATTCCAGCGCCGCGCCATTCCACTCCGCGCCGCGCTTTTCCGGCCACAGGGTCAACTCCCCCACCGTCAGCGGGCCGACCGCCGCGCTGGCCTGTTCCTGAGCCTGGGTACGGCGCAGAATCGCCCGAATCCGCGCAACCAATTCACGCGGGGTGCAAGGTTTGGGCACATAGTCATCAGCGCCCAGTTCGAGACCGACGATGCGATCCACGTCGTCGCCTTTCGCAGTGAGCATCAACAGCGGAA
>JBDHRB010000320.1:0-3691 GCA_039807355.1 Candidatus Competibacteraceae bacterium | reverse complement strand
TGAGTTGCGCGACGACGCGAAAGGCCCCTGATTGATGAATATTCTAAAAACCCTGTTTGGCAGCCGCAACGACCGCGTAATCCGCAAGATGCGCAAGGTCGTAGAGCGCATCAACGCCCTGGAACCGGGCATCGCCGCCTTAAGCGATGCGGACTTGCGGGCCAAGACCGACACATTGAAAAACCGCCTGGCCAAGGGTGAAACCCTCGATGCGCTGTTGCCGGAAGCTTTCGCGGTGGTGCGCGAAGCCAGCCGGCGCGTTCTGGACATGCGCCATTTCGACGTGCAGTTGATCGGCGGCATGGTGCTGCATGAAGGTAAAATCGCCGAAATGCGCACCGGCGAAGGCAAAACTCTGGTCGCCACCCTGCCGGTTTATCTCAACGCCCTGACCGGCAAAGGCGTTCATGTCATCACCGTCAACGATTACCTGGCCCGCCGCGATGCTGACTGGATGGGACAAATCTACCGCTTCCTCGGCCTGACCGTGGGCGTGGTCGTCGCCGGCATGAGTCCTGAAGACAAGCGCGCCGCCTATGGCGCAGACATCACCTACGGCACCAACAACGAATACGGCTTTGACTACCTGCGCGATAACATGGCGTTTGGCCTGGAGCAAAAGGTGCAGCGGGAATTGCACTACGCGCTGGTCGATGAGGTGGACTCGATTCTGATCGACGAGGCGCGCACCCCGCTGATCATCTCCGGCCCAGCGGAAGAAAGCTCGGAACTGTACCGGCGCATCAACGAAATCGTCCCGCACCTGACCCGGCAGAAGGAAGAAGACGGGCCGGGTGACTACTCGGTGGATGAGAAAGTCAAGCAGGTCTATCTGACCGAAGAAGGCCATGAAAAAGTCGAGGGCCTGTTGCTGGAAGCCGGGTTATTGCGCGAGGGCGACAGCCTGTACGATGCCGCCCACCTTGGCGTTTTCCATCACCTGAACGCCTGTCTGCGCGCCCATGCCCTGTTTCACCGCGATGTCGAATACATTGTGCGCAATGGCGAAGTGATCATCGTCGATGAATTCACCGGGCGCACCATGCCGGGCCGGCGCTGGTCGGACGGTCTGCACCAGGCGATTGAAGCCAAGGAAGGTGCGCCGATTCAGGCGGAAAACCAAACCCTGGCCTCGATCACCTTCCAGAACTACTTCCGCCTGTACGGCAAGCTGGCCGGCATGACCGGCACCGCCGACACCGAAGCCTTCGAGTTCCAGCAAATCTACGGTCTGGAAGTGATCGTGGTGCCCACCCACATGCCGATGATCCGCAAGGACCATGGCGACCTGGTGTTCCTGACCCAGGCGGAAAAATACGACGCCGTGCTGGAGGACATCCGCGATTGTCAGAAGCGGGGTCAGCCAACCCTGGTCGGCACCACCTCCATCGAGGTGTCGGAATTGCTCTCCCGGATGCTGGACCAGGAAAAAATTCCCCACGCCGTGCTCAACGCCAAGCAGCACGAACGGGAGGCGGAAATCATCGTCCAGGCCGGGCGCCCCGGCGGCGTCACCATCGCCACCAACATGGCCGGACGCGGCACCGACATCGTGCTGGGCGGCAACCTGCAAGCCGAGTTAAAGGCGCTGGACCCGGAAGCGGATGAAGCAGCGCGTGAGGCGGTGCGTCAAGCGTGGCGGCAGCGTCATGAACAAGTGGTCGCCGCCGGCGGCCTGCATGTCATCGGCACCGAACGCCACGAATCGCGGCGCATCGACAATCAGTTGCGCGGGCGCTCCGGGCGTCAGGGCGATCCCGGCTCCAGCCGTTTCTACCTGTCGCTGCAAGACAATCTGCTGCGCATCTTCGCCTCCGACCGGGTGTCCGGGCTGATGCAGAAGCTGGGTATGCAGAAAAACGAGGCGATTGAACATCCCTGGGTGACCAAAGCGATTGAAAACGCCCAGCGCAAGGTGGAAGCGCACAACTTCGATATTCGCAAGAATTTGCTGGAATTCGATGATGTCGCCAACGATCAGCGCAAGGTGATGTACGCCTGGCGTAATGAACTGATGGAAGCTGAGGATGTATCGGCCACGTTGATCGGTATGCGCGCCGAAATCCTCAAGCAGGCTATCGACCCTTACATTCCGCCGCACAGCCTAGAAGAGCAGTGGAATGTGTCCGGGCTGGAGGAGGCGCTGGCCAAGGATTTTGGTCTGGCGCTGCCGATTCGCGCCTGGCTGGATGCCGACGCCGAGCTGCATGAGGAACCACTGCGCGAACGGATTCACGCCGAACTGGAACAAGTCTATGCCGCCAAGGAAGCGCTGGTCGGCGCAGCGTGGATGCGCCAGTTTGAGAAGTCGGTGCTGCTGCAAGTGCTGGACAGCCATTGGCGCGAGCATCTGGCGGCGATGGACTATCTGCGCCAGGGCATTCACCTGCGCGGCTACGCCCAGAAAAATCCCAAGCAGGAATACAAGCGCGAAGCCTTCGAGATGTTCGAGGCGCTGGTGCAACGCATCCATCACGAAGCGATCAGCTTCCTGGTGCGGGCGCAATTCCAGACCGAACCGGAACCGATTCCTGCGCCGCGCCGCCCGGCTGACCTGCATTTTGAACACGCCGAGGCGGCTTCGGCGCTGGCGGAAACAGAAAGCGCCGACGCTGAATCGGGTCTGGAGATTCGCTATCAGCAGGAAGCGCATACCCCGTTCGTCCGTGATGGGCGTAAAATCGGGCGCAATGAACTCTGTCCATGCGGCTCCGGCAAAAAATACAAGCATTGCCACGGCCAACTGGATTAAACCCACTGCAACAAGGCGGCTTGTTCAAGGCGTTCCCGCTTTTCCAGCCGCCATTCCAAAGCGGCGCTGTTCTCCCAAACCGGGTAAAAAGACCAGCGCCGCTTGTCAAAACAACGCTCTTTCTCAAACCGAAGGGTAACATCATGAAAACTAAACTGATCAAGGGAGGTTTGATTGTCCTGCTTTTAGTCGTCAATGCCAGCATAGCGGCGGATTTAAAAACCGAAGCCCAAACAGAGCGGACTGATGCTGAACTCAGCCAAATCGCAGCCGCTAATTCGCCAGAGGCTTATCGCCAATGCACGCAAAATTGCGATGTGATAAAAAACAACTGTATGAATCAATGTCAAAATAATCCATCCTGTCAACAGCAATGCAACCAGCAAGTGGCGTTGTGCTATATCAGATGCCGCTATTGAGTTGTTCAATTCCGTCCAGCAGCGCCAATACTTTTCACCCAGATTAATCCACCCTGGTCTAAAAATGGCTATGGAACTTCTCACTGTCCCCGGCGTTCGCCTCGGCGTCGCCCGGGCTGGCATCAAATATCCCGACCGCCGCGATCTGGTGGTGATTGAGGTCGCGCCGGGAACGCAAGCGGCGGCGGTTTTTACCCAAAACGCCTTTTGCGCTGCGCCGGTTCGCGTCGCACGAACCCATTTGGCGGCCACGCCCCCCCGCTATCTGGTCATCAACACCGGCAACGCCAATGCCGGAACCGGCGCTCAGGGACTGCTTGACGCGGAAACCACCTGCCGGGTGCTGGCGGAGCAGGTCGGCTGTCAACCGGAACAAGTTTTGCCCTTTTCTACCGGGGTCATCGGCGAAGCGTTGCCGGTAGAACGCTTGGTTGCCGGCTTGCCGGCGGCGCTGACCGTGTTGCAGCCAGACGGCTGGATGGAAGCGGCGCACGGCATCATGACCACCGACACCCGGCCT
>JBDHRB010000319.1:0-3694 GCA_039807355.1 Candidatus Competibacteraceae bacterium | reverse complement strand
GACGATCTCGACTACGCCGAAGTGCCGGGCCTGTCGCGGGAAGCGCGGGAGAAATTGCAACGCAATCGACCCTGCACGCTTGGCCAAGCCGGACGCCTGCCCGGTCTGACCCCGGCGGCGGTCTCGCTGCTGCTGGTGCATCTCAAACGCCGACGCCCCGCTTCGGGTTAAAATCCACTGCGCTGGAACCGCCTCCTCTCCGGTGCGGAAGGTCAACGCGGTTCCTGCTATTCTTAACCGATCAGGCGGCCCTGCATCCCAGACTCATCCGCCCAATCCGTGATCCCGCCGCATGAGGAACTCTCTTGATGAAAGTCAATGTCAGCGTTGAAGCCACTGCCCAGGAAATGCGCGAATTTCTGGGCCTGCCCAATGTGCAGCCCCTGCACGATGATATTTTGCAGGCGGTTCGTGACAACATGCAGCGCGGTGCGATCAACTTCGACGCCCTCGGCCTGCTCAAGCCGCTGTTGCCCACCCAACTGCACTCGATGGAAATCATGCAAAAATTTTGGGAGGCGGTCGCCAAGGCCAGTGGCGGCAGCGCCGCAGTCAAGGACCCGACTGAGCGGAAAACCGAGAACCTGACCGAACCACGCGACAATCAATCCATGCGCAATGGCAATGAAAAATCAGCATAATCGTTGCGAATGAGTTGATCCGTTGACCGGGGGAATGGAAATGGCGAACAAGATTCTGGTGGTGGACGATGAGCCGAATATCGTCCTGTCCTTGGAGTTTCTGATGAAGCAAGCGGGTTTTCAGGTGCGCACCGCTTCGGACGGCGAGGCCGGGCTGGCCGCGATTGCCGCCGAACCGCCGGATTTGGTGCTGCTCGATGTGATGATGCCGCGTAAGAATGGTTACGAAGTCTGTCAGGCGATCCGCTCCAATCCCGACTGGAAGGCCATCCGCATCATCATGCTCACCGCCAAGGGGCGCGAGGTGGAGCGGGAAAAGGGTCTGGCGCTCGGCGCGGATGACTACATCACCAAACCCTTTTCCACCCAGGAAGTGGTGGAGCGGGTGCGCGAGCTGCTGGCAGAGGCGGGTTGAACCGCGATGCGCTACCGGACCCGGCTGTGGCTGCTGTGGTTGATTCCGGCCATCCTGACCTTGATTGCGCTGATCTGGATCGGCTGGCAGATTTTCCAGGTCGTCCCTGACCCGGAGCAGCGCGATTTGACCCTGCTGTGGCTGATGCTGGCCGCGTTCGCCATCGTCGGCAGCGTTACGGTGGTCTGGTCGCTGCTCGACTGGCACTGTTTCATCCCGCTTGGCGCACTGGCGCGTGGAGCGCGAATCATCACCCGCAGCAATCCCGGCTACACCCTGGAGCTGCCGAAACAGCACTGGCTGGGCGAATTCCCGTCGATGCTGTTGGAACTGGGCGAAGCCCTGCACAAGGCCCGGCGCGACGTCGCCGCCGCCACCGCGATTGGCACCCAGGAAATCGAAGAACAGAAAGCCCGTCTGGAAACCGTGTTGCGCGAGCTGTCCGAAGGCGTGCTGGTCTGCGATGGCGAAGCCCGCATCCTGTTGTACAACCCGGCGGCGGTCAAGCTGCTCCCCAACCATGAGACGCTGGGTTTGGGCCGCTCCCTGTACGATTTGTGGACCCGCGCCCCGATTGAAAGCACCCTGAATCTGTTGCGCTATCGCCAGCACAGCAGCGCCGACGGCAACCCGGCCAGCGACGACGCCGAATTTGTCTGCGCCACCGTCGATGACGACACCCTGCTGCACTGTCGGATGAGCCTGTTGCCCGGTGTCGCTGAACAGGCGTCGCCCTTCGTCATCACCTTTCGTGATGTCACCGCGCAGATCGACCGCTCGCTGGTCAAGACCCGCACTGAGGATTTGCGCCGGCCTCTGGCCAATCTGCGGGCGGCGGCAGAAATGGTCATGCATTTCGCCGACATGGATCAAACCCAGCGCGAAACCTTCCAGCGCATCATCTTTGAAGAAAGCGAACAACTCAGTCAGCGTTTGCAGGAATTGACCCTGGACCTGCGCAATCTCTACGCCAGCCGCTGGCCGATGAACGATGTCTATTCCGCCGACCTGATCGGCAGCGTCATCCACCATCTGGAGAAACGCTCCAGCCTCCAGGTCAAAACCATCGGCGCACCGCTCTGGCTGAACGTAGACAACCATTCGATCATGTTGCTGCTTGAACATACGCTGGAACATCTGCAAGCCCACCGCGTCAGCGACACGTTTGAAATCGAATGCCTGCTCGGCAATCGTCAGGTCTATCTGGACATCATCTGGCCGGGTCATCCCCTGCCCGCCGAACAACTGGAAGGCTGGTTGAGCGAACATGTGCAGGACCTGGTCGGGGCCACCACGGTCGGCGAGGTGCTGCGCCGGCATAACAGCGATATCTGGAGTCAATCGCACCGCCGATCCGGTTACGCCTTGCTGCGCCTGCCGTTACCGGCTTCGACCCGGCAATGGCGCGAACCGCCCAAGAACCTGCCGGAGCGCCCGGAGTTTTACGATTTCTCTCTGGCCGAACACCGGGCGGAATGGGGCGACCTGCTCAATTACCCGCTGAATGCCCTGACCTATGTGGTATTCGACACTGAAACCACCGGTCTGGCCCCTTCCAAGGGCGATGAGATCATTCAGATCGCCGGGGTGCGCGTGGTCAACCGCCGGGTGCTGGCCGGGGAAGTGTTTGATCAGCTCGTCAACCCTGGGCGGCCCATTCCCAAAGCCTCGATCCGCTTCCACGGCATCACCGAAGACATGGTGAAAGACCAGCCGGGCATCGACATCGCCCTGCCGCAGTTTCACAAATTCGTCGGCGGCGACCACACCGTGTTGGTTGCGCACAACGCCGCATTCGACATGAAGTTTCTCAAGCTGAAGGAACAGAAAGTCGGGGTGCGCTTCAACAATCCGGTGCTGGACACCCTGCTGTTGTCCGGCTATCTGCACGACTACACCGACGATCACAATCTGGACGCGATTGCCGACCGGTTAGGGGTTGATGTCCATGGCCGACACACCGCGCTGGGCGATTCGCTGGTCACTGCGCAGGTGTTTCTCAAGCTGCTGGATTTGCTGGAAGCGCAGGGCGTCAACACGCTGGGCCAGGCGCTGGAGGTCTCGGACAAGATGGTTGAGATTCGTAAAACCCAGGCGAACTTTTAACGAGTGCGCTCATGCGGCAGCAATCCCGCGAATACATCGTCATTCTGTTCATTGGCGCGGTTCTCGCCATTAACTATCCGGTGCTGGATTTGTTCGACCAGCCGTGGGCGCCGTTCGGCATACCCCTGCTGTATTTTTATCTCTATCTGGCCTGGCTGGTGCTGATTATCGTCCTGATCGCGGTGGTGGAACGCTCGGAAATCCATCAAGCCGAAGAACCGCCCAAGTCCGGAGGGTTGGAATCGGACAGCGCCTCCCGATCCGGCGACTCCAGCACTTCCAGCACTCCGGCGGAGCCGCCCTGAAATGGATGACAGCGTCATCGTTTTCAGCGCCCTGACTTATCTGGGCGTCCTGTTCGCCATTGCCTACTACGGCGATCAGCGCGCCGACGCCGGGCGCTCGATCATCGCCAATCCCTACATCTACACCCTGTCGCTGGCGATTTATTGCACCGCCTGGACCTTTTACGGCAGCGTCGGACTGGCGGCGGTCAGCGGCGTGGACTTCCTGCCGGTGTATCTCGGCCCCA
>JBDHRB010000318.1:0-3705 GCA_039807355.1 Candidatus Competibacteraceae bacterium | reverse complement strand
CTCCGCAGGTATGTTACGATTCCGTCATGATTCCGTCACGGGCGTCGCACCGGGCCACGACGAGGAGCCAATTTTGCAGTTGCGCCGTTTGTTCATCTTTCTCATCGCTGGCTGGTCCGGCTTTTTCGTCATGGCCGTGGAAATGTTGAGCGGGCGGATTCTCGCCCCGCATTTCGGCAACAGCATTCATGTCTGGGGCGCGGTGATTACCATTTTCATGCTGGCGCTGGCGGTCGGTTACTTGCTGGGCGGGCGGTTCTCGCTGCGCCAACCGACGGTGCGGCGGCTGGCGCTGCTGCTGATGAGCAACGCACTCACCCTGTTGCCGGTGATCGCGTTCGGCGATGCGGCGCTCGACTGGATTTTTCAGCAGGTTGACGATCCGCGTTACGGTGCGCTGCTGGCGGCGACCCTGTTATTTTTCATTCCCACCGCGCTGTCCGGGATGGTGTCGCCCTATGCAGTGCGCCTGCTGGTCGATGAATCGCGCCTGAGCGGTCATTATGCGGGACAACTTTATTTCACCTCCACGTTCGGCAGCGCCGCCGGCACCTTGCTCACCTCGTTCTACCTGGTGCTCTACCTGGAAATCAATCAGATTATCGCCGGGCTGATGGGCGTATCACTGCTGCTGGGCGCACTCGCCCTGATGTCTGAAAAGAAGGCGGCCATTAATGACTTTGCGCAATACGATTAACCCGCTTCTGGCGCTGCTCGCTTCGCTGATGACCCCTTCCTCAACCGTCGCCGCCCAAGTGGTCATTCACCAGGAAAAGTCGCTGTATCGCAACATCCTGGTTTATGAACAGGACGGCCAGCGCTGCCTGAGTTTCGCCCGCAAGCATGAAAGCGCCCGACAAACCTGCCAATCGTTAAGCGATCCGAACGAGTTTGTCTTCAGCTATACCCGGATGATGATGGGCGCACTGTATTTGAATCCGAATCCCCGGAACATTCTGATCGTCGGTTTGGGCGGCGGCATTCTGCCCAGCGCATTATCCAGACTGTTTCCCGCAGCGGTCATTGATATCGTTGAAATCGACCCGGCGGTGGTGAACGTCGCCCGGCAATTCTTCAGCTTTGATCCGGGAACAAATGTGCGGATTTTCGAGGAAGACGGACGGGTTTTTATCAAACGCACTGGAAAAACCGCGCAACGCTATGACCTGATCATGCTCGATGCTTTTGATCATGAATACATTCCTGAACATCTGCTGACCCGGGAATTTCTCCTGGAAGTAAAAAAGCTGTTGACGGCGGACGGGGTGCTGGCGGCGAACACCTTTTCCAGCAGCCGGCTCTATCACCATGAATCCGTGACCTATGCGGCGGTGTTTGGCGATTTCTACAATCTGCGGGTCAAGATGAAAAATCGCGTCATTCTGAAAAAAATGGATGGGCCGCTGACCCCGGAGGCGATTCGCCACAATGCAGATCAGCTAGAGGAAAAATTGGCCCCTTTTGGTTTTGGCCGCGACTGGCTGTTGCCGCTGTTCTCGACTGAGCGGGACTGGAACCCGGATGCACGGATTCTCACCGATCAGTATTCGCCGTCGAATCTGTTGAATTCGCTGTTTTAGCCGCTCGCGCCGATGAAAAAGGCGGCCCGCAGGCCGCCTGATTTTCATCAGCTCATCTGGATTATCAGCCGAGGTCCTTGATGCCCTGGATCAGCCCCGCCGCGACCTTCTGCGCATCGCCATAGACCATCCGGGTGTTGTCGGCGAAGAACAGCGCATTCTCGATGCCAGCGAAGCCGACGCCCTTGCCGCGCTTGATCACCTGCACGTTTTTCGCGTGATCGACATTGAGAATCGGCATCCCGTAGATCGGGCTGGACTTGTCGGTGCGCGCCGCCGGATTCACCACGTCATTCGCGCCGATGACCAACGCCACGTCAGCGGTCTGAAACTCTTCGTTGATTTCCTCCATGTCGAAGATCAGGTCATAGGGCACGCCGGCCTCAGCCAGCAGCACGTTCATGTGTCCGGGCATCCGTCCGGCGACCGGGTGAATGGCGAACTTGACCACGACATCCCGTTCCATCAACAGCTTGCACATTTCCCAAATCTTGTGCTGGGCCTGAGCGACCGCCATGCCATAACCGGGAACAATGATGACCTTGGCGGCGTAGGCCATTTGAATTGCCGCATCCGGCGGCTCCATCGGCTTGAGGCTGCCGGTGACCGCCTGCGCTTCGCCGCTGCCCAGCGCCGCCCAGTTGCTGAACAGCACATTGGAGACCGAGCGGTTCATCGCCTTGGCCATCATGAAGGTCAACATGGTGCCGGAAGAGCCGACGATGATACCGGCGATGATCATCGCCGAGTTGCCCAACACAAAGCCCTCCAGCGCCACCGCCAGACCAGTGAAGGCGTTGAACAGCGAAATCACCACCGGCATGTCGGCGCCGCCAATCGGCAGGGCCATCATCGCGCCAAAGGCCAGCGCCAGCAGGAAGAACACCGAGATCAGCGCACCGCTGGAGCTGTGACTAATGGCAATGGCCAGGCCCAACACGACCGCTGCGCCAAAAATCGCCGCATTAACCTTTTGCTGACCCTCGAAGCGGAATTTGGCGTCATTCTTGAAAAATTGCAGTTCCTGCAACTTGCCGAACGCCACCACTGAACCGGAAAAAGCCACCGCGCCAATCAACGCCCCGGCCACCGCCATGATCAGAATATGCGTTTGCGGCGCGACTGCCGCGGCTCCATGATCCTTGAGCAGCTCCACCGCAGCAATCGCCGCCGCCGCGCCGCCGCCCATGCCGTTGTAAATGGCGATCATCTGCGGCATGGCGGTCATCGGCACCTTCTTCGCCCCCCACCAAGCAATCACGCCGCCAATCGCAATCGCAACCACCATCAATAAATAATTGGTGGTGTTGATGTGTGCGGTGATTTGCGGATGAATAAAGCTGAACAGCGTCGCCAGCACCATCCCATAGCCGGCCCAGATAATGCCGCTGCGGGCGGTGGTCGGATGCGACATCCGCTTTAAGCCGACAATGAACAGCACCGCGGTCAGAAAATAAACCGTTTCAATCAGATAACCCATGGCTTACTTCTCCTGGCCTTTGCTGCTCTTGAACATTTCCAGCATCCGCTCGGTGACGAAATAGCCGCCGACCGCATTGCCCGCGCCGAGCAGCACGCCGAGAAAACCAATCGTCTGCTCCAGCGGCGTACTCGCCTGACCGAGCGCGACCATGGCCCCGACCAGGACGATGCCGTGGACGAAGTTGGTGCCGGACATCAGCGGCGTGTGCAGAATCACCGGCACCCGGCTGATGATCTCATAGCCGAGAAACCCGGCCAGCATCAGGATGTAAATCGGGGAGAAAAACGCAACTACAGCTTCCATCTTGCTTCTCCGGGGTTAGGCTGAGACCAGCTTGCGGGTCGGTTCATGGACAATCTGCCCGTCGCGGGTCAGGGCGCTCTTGGCGATCACCTCGTCGTTCCAGTCGAGGTTGAGCGCGCCGTCCTTGATCATCGGCGACAGGAAGTTGAACAGGTTCTTGGCGTACATCTCGCTGGCCGGCACCGGGAAGTTGCTGGGGATGTTGAGCGGGCCGTCAATCACCACGCCATGATGCTCGTAGGTCTCGCCGGGGCGGGTCAGCTCGCAGTTGCCGCCGGATTCCGCGGCCAGGTCCACGATCACCGCGCCGCGCTTCATGTTTTCCACCATCGTCGCGGT
>JBDHRB010000317.1:0-3718 GCA_039807355.1 Candidatus Competibacteraceae bacterium | reverse complement strand
GCCAGATCGACCGTTGCGGGAAAGAACCAGGCCATGCCCGCCAGCGCGAAACACGCGATCCCCAGCACGTCGGGTTTTCGGCAGGCAGCGGCGATCCGCTGGCCCAGGGTCCGGGAATCTCGCTGGACGTCCCCGAGGCGCGCGGCTTTATCCAGATCGATGCCGTGAATCCGCTCCCGCGCCATGACAGGTCTCCGGTCGGTTCAGCGCGCCGGAACCGGCTCGGTTCCCGGACCCGCCGTGTCCGCGCCCGACCCGTCTCCCGATTCCGCTGGATCGTCAATGAAGGCCGGCCCATAGGCGGCCGGCGCGCGGACGGCTTCCGCCGGATCATCCAGAGCCAGCGCCGCGCCACTGCCCGGCGCGGTCGCCGACAGACTTGAGAAATCGACCGGTAGAAAGAACAGAAACCAAATGAGAAATAGTAGCGCGGCGGCTAGCAACCCGCGCCCCAGCCCGCCCGCCCAACCCCAGCCGTGGTCGCCGGCGAGCTGGCGCAACTGGCGGCGAGCCAGCGCAAGAGTCGGATACTGGGCGATAACGGTTGGGGACGGCGGATTACTGCCCACGTTCAAGATCACCCCGTAACTGCCGCCGGGCAAGGGTTGCGCCGCCAACCCAGTTTCCAGCGCCGCCGGAAGCGAAAACAGGGTTATTTGGTCATCGTGGTAGCGGGCCACGGCGCCGGGAACGAGGCGGAGTCGCGGCAAGGCGGAGCGGCGGGTCAAAACAAACATGACGGGAAACTCCTCAATTCAAGCATCTGAAAAAAAGCGACTCAGGGATGCTCAGACCGGGGCGGCGGGCGGCGGCGGCAGCCGCCGGACCTCCAGCCACAGCCCTTCGACGGCGGCTTCCACCGCCGGCGGATACAGGGCGCGACCCGCGGCCAACTCGGCCTGATAGTGGGCGACCGCGCCGAGGGTCTCGACGAACGGCACGCGTCGGCCCAGCGAGGACAGGGCGTACCACAGCGGGCGATCCACCCCTTTCAGCCAACTGAACAGCGCCGGGGGCAGCGCGCCGCACCGGCGGGCTTCCGCCAGCAGCCGCAACAACACGGTTTGAGTGTAGACATGGTGGGCGACCAGCGCCTGAACAGTCCCGGCGTTCAGGAACGGAGCGGTTTTCGCGATCACTCGCGTATAAACGGCTGCCGTCGGAAGATACCCTCCGGCTTTGTGGGCCGCCGCCGACCGCGCCAGCTGCCGCAACAGCTCGAACGCGCGGTTTTTCAGCCGCTCGGCCTCCGCGTCCGAAGGCGCCTCGAACCCGGCGATCCGCAGCGCGAACAGGCCTGCCAGGGCGCGGACGTGGGGCGGCGGTGATCCGACGGCCCACGGCGCGCCCAACTGGGCGGCGAGCACCTGCTCGGCGCGCGCCTCGCGCAGGGTCCAGCCCACGGCGGTCCGTTCCACCAAGTCGTGACGCTTCAGGAAGACCGCGCCGGATGCCGCCATCCCCCAGACCGCGTGGTCGAGCGGCAGCGCGAGATGGCCGCGCCGCAGCGCGTGCAGGGCGAACGGCCAGGCCTCCCGCATCGCTTCGGCCAGCCGCTGCAGGTCGAAGCGGCGGCGGAATCGCCCGGCGGGATGGCCGGCGAGCAGCCAGACGCCCAACACCGCCAGCGCGGCGGCCACCGGCCCGCGCAGACAGGCGCCCGCGGCATCCAAGCCGAACTGAAACGTGGCGAAATCAATCCGCTCCGGCGCGGTCAATGCCCCTTGCAAAGCGCCGGTCAGTTCGAGGGTATCCGCGGAACCCAACCCCAAGGTGTGCAGTAGCCGCAGTTCCGCCAGCTTGAGCTGAAATGCCCAACTCACGAAGTGATCGCTCCAGGCCCACCACGCTACGAAGGGGGCGGCCAGCAACAAGACGGCGAGCCAAAGATCATCCAAGGGATTGCGCGGTCCACTGTCCACCATCGAGACTCCAAACAGGGGCTACGGCGCGGGCGCGGTCGAGGGTCCGGCCGTCGGCGCGCGGTTCCGCTGGAACGCCTGGCGGACGGCTTGCGCCAGCGCCCGCAGCAGGCGCTCGGCCTGCTCGACCAGCGCCGGCCGGTCCGGGGCGGGCGGCACTTGCCGGCACGCCGCCCGCAGCGTTCGCGTCTGTTCCGGCGAAGGCGCCCAGCCCGGCCCGACTTGCCGATGCGCGTGCGCGCACGCCTGCCAGGCGGTTTGCAGCCGCGCGAAGGCCGCGTGGGCTTGTTCGTACCGCAGCGCTACATCCGGGTCGGCGCGCGCCTGGCGCTCGAACAGCGCCCGCAGGGGATGCGAGGAGTGGGCGGCCATTTCCTGGAGCACCGCCGTCCGGTCGCCCCGAAACCGGCTGGCGGCTTGCTGGTCGACTTCCCGCCAGAACGCCGCCAGCGTCGGATGCTGGTGCAAGTGCCGGGCGGCCTTGGCGAACTCGGCCAATCCCCTCTCGGCGGCCTCGACTGCATGGCGGGCTCGGTGCTCCCGTGCATGGTTCCGCACGTCCGTTACCTTGTTCCGAAACCAGTCCGGGGTAAGCGGCACCAGTGTCTCGCCGGCCCCCGTCCGGGCGGCGCTCGACCACGCCTGCGCCGCGCCGGCTTTCAACCCACCGACCACGCCACCGACCAGCCCTCCCGCCAGATTGCCCAACGCCAGACCCACGCCGGCGCCGGGCGTCGCCCCAAATACGGGTGGTGATCCCGTAGTGGGTGGAATGGGTAGCGGTCGCTCTTTCGAGGTCGAAGTCGCCGATGGCGGTTCGGCGGCGTTCGGATCGACCCCCGCCACCGGCGGACTCTGTTCCGACCCGCGCCGCGCCGCGGGTTGAGCCGGCGCGGTCGGCTGATCGTGACCGGTCGGGTGGTCTGGTTGATTGCCCGCCGCTTCCAGCGCGACGACCCGCGCATCGACTTCACTCAGCCGCGCCTTGGCGCCAGCGCAGCGCAAATAACCGCGCGCCGCCTCGGGATGGGCGGCCAGCGCGGCGACGGTGGCCGGACTCAGCCCTTGGCCGACCTTCACGGCCGCTCCCGCGATGTGCCGGCACCGCGCCGACCAGGCAGGGTCGGGAGTCGTGAGCGTCGCGGCCGGCGTACCGAGCTGGCGCAGCCAGTAACGGGCGACCTCGGGGTCCACGACCCCCTCGTGGTCATTCAGCGCCGCGCGCAGCGTGAGCCAGCCGATGACCTCTCGATAGGGCAACGCCTGGCCGCCAGCCAACACCAGCAACCGTGCGTCCTCGGTCGGTGGTCGACGGTTGGCCGGCGCGTGCCGGATCGCCGCATGCACGGCGGCGGCCGCCGCGTCTGGGGATAACCCTTCAAGCGTTCTCAACTGCCCGATCCAGTAGGCGTAATAGGCCGGGGTGGCACGCCCGGCTGTGGCGCTCGGACGCGCTGGCCCGCCGGCGGCGTTGACTGTCGATGGCCCGGCGCGCGCTTGGTTTCGCGTCGGCTTGGACGGATCCGGTTCGTTCGCCGACTCGGAGGCTTTTCCAGACGAGGCCGGCTGGGTTGGTGGATTCGTTATCGGACGCTCCGCGTCGGAGGCGCCTTCACGGATAAGGCCACCCGATCCCGGATCGGGTGATACTGCGCCAGCGCGCTGCTGTACCGTTCGCTTCTTCAGATCATCGAGTATGTGTGCCATGGATGTCCTCTCTTCAGATAATTGATATAAACTTTATAACATAATTTTAGATTAAGGTGGGCGGACCGTCATGTTTCTCGAAACGCTTG
>JBDHRB010000316.1:0-3723 GCA_039807355.1 Candidatus Competibacteraceae bacterium | reverse complement strand
AGATTGCTGTCGAGGAAGGCGGCGAGCTGCGACTTGGATTGCGCGCCCACCTTGGTAGCTTCGACCTGGCCGTTGCGGAACAGCATCAGGGTGGGAATGCCGCGAATCCCGTACTTGGGCGGGGTATTCTGATTCTCATCGACATTCAGCTTGCAGACTTTGATACGGTCGGCGTATTCCACCGCGAGCTCGTCGAGAATCGGCCCAATCATTCGGCAAGGACCGCACCATTCCGCCCAGTAGTCCACCAGGACCGGTTGCGCGGCCTTGAGGACTTCGGCTTCAAAGGTGTCGTCGGTAATGTGCACGATGTGCTCGCTCATCGGAGGGTTCTCCATACAAAAGTGACCATGCGGCGCAAGGCGCTGAATACAGGCTCGATCAGGGCTTTGGCGCCGCTCTTCAAGGAACTGCCGCCGGAGCGCAATCGGGGAAAATCAGCGGAGCGCGGCGTTCAACGAGGGATATTGTGGCAAAATAATCCGCCGGGGGCACAACTTTCATCACGCTTTCGCCCAGCCGGGCGCTCATTTTGCCCTCCTACCCCCTGCTCACTCGGGATCGTCGCACACCCATGCAAACAGATCATCTCACTCACATCCCGTTTTCCTCGCTGGCTTTGCACGATGCGCTGATGGAAAGCCTGGAGGACGCCGGTTTTGCCTACTGTACGCCGATTCAGGCCGCCACCCTGCCGCTGGCGCTCAAGGGCCAGGACATCGCCGGCCAGGCGCAAACCGGCACCGGCAAAACCGCAGCCTATGTGCTGGCCGCCCTGCATCATCTAATGGAAACCCCGGTCGCCGAAGATGCGGTCGGCCCCTGGGTCATGGTCATCGCCCCAACCCGCGAGCTGGCGGTGCAGATTCACCGCGACGCGGAATTGCTGGGGCGCTACACCGGCCTGAAATGCGCGGTGGTGTATGGCGGAACCGGCTATGACAGTCAGCGCCGCCAACTGGAACGCGGAGTCGATGTCCTGATCGGCACGCCAGGCCGGTTGATCGACTACTACAAACAGGGCATTTACAAGCTCAACTCGATTGAAGTGGTGATTCTCGACGAAGCCGACCGCATGTTCGATCTGGGCTTCATCGCCGATATTCGCTATCTGTTGCGGCGGATGCCGCCGCCCGGCCAGCGCATCAATATGCTGTTCTCGGCCACCCTGAGCAATCGGGTGATGGAGCTGGCCTATGAACACATGAACAATCCCCAGGTGATTCGGATCGAAGCCGAACACATCACCGCCGACAACGTTCGTCAGGCGCTCTACCATGTTTCGGCGCATGACAAGATTCCGTTGCTGCTCGGCGTGCTGCGCCAGCAGGAGCCGAAACGCACGATGATTTTCGTCAACACCAAGCGGGCGGCGGATCGCGTCACCGGCTATCTGCTGGGCAATGGCTACGAAGCCGGGGTATTGTCCGGCGACATCCCGCAAAACAAGCGGATGCATCTGCTCGAATCGTTCCAGCGCGGCGATCTGCCGATTCTGGTCGCCACCGATGTAGCGGCGCGCGGCCTGCACATCCCTGAAGTCACCCACGTCATCAACTTCGATCTGCCGCAGGATCGGGAAGACTACGTACACCGGATTGGCCGCACCGCCCGCATCGGCGCCAGCGGCGACGCGATCAGCTTTGCCTGTGAGGAATACGTCTATTCGCTGCCGGAGATCGAGGACTTCATCGGCCAAAAACTGCCGGTGCTGCCGATTACCGAGGAATTGCTGCCGGAATTCAAACCGCCCAAGCGCATGGAGCGGCGGCGTCCGCCGCTGTCGGGCGGCGAACCGCGCAACCGCAGTCGGTCGCCGCATCAACGGCGTCCGGCGCATCGCAATTAACGCCGGTTCAGCGCAAAGCGATTTCGCTCATGACCGTCTCCGCTCCGGCCAAAGGCAATGTTGCCAGCGGCCACCCCCAAGTCACCGAAGCCGCCTGCGCGGTGCTGCGCGCCGGCGGCAACGCTTTTGATGCGGTGATCGCCGCCGGTTTCGCTGCGACGGTGGCCGAGCCGGCGCTGACCAGTCTCGGCGGCGGCGGCTTTTTGCTGGCGCGCACCGGGCAAGGTCAGGCGCTGTTGTTCGATTTCTTCGTCAACACTCCGGGCTGGGGTCTGCGCCCCGGCGATAGCGAATTGCACTTTCTGCCGATCACCGTCCAGTTTTCCAGCAGCACGCAGATTTTCAACGTCGGTTTGGGATCAGCGGCGGTGCCTGGGGTGCTGCGCGGCTATCTGCACATCCATCGGCGGCTGGGCCGGTTGCCGCTGACCGAGATCTTGGCCCCGGCTATTGATCTGGCCCGCGCAGGCGTGGTCATCAATGCCAAACAGGCCTATTTCTTTGATCTGCTGACGCCGATCCTGACCTTGACCGCGCCGGGTCAGGCGCTGTTCGCCCCGCAGGGTCGGCGGCTCGGCGTCGGCGATGTCTACCGCAATCCCGACTTGGCGGCGTTTTTGGAGCGCCTGCCCTTTGACGGTGAGCGGGAATTTTATGAGGGCGAACTGGCCCGGCGCATCGACCAAGAGCTGCGCGAAGGTTGCGGACTGCTCACCGCCGCTGATTTGGCGGCGTATCAAGTCATCGAGCGTGAGCCGTTGCCGGTGGATTATCGCGGTTTCCGACTGCTGACCAATCCGCCGCCGTCGTTCGGCGGTTCGCTGTTGGCGCTGTCGCTGCGCTTGCTCGAAGCGCGGCAGATCGCCGGGTCGGAGTTCGGTGCGCCCGCCCATTTAGCCCTGCTGGTCGCGGTGATGGATGAAGTCGAACGCCGCCGCGCCCAGGGCTATCTGAGTCCCGCTGATCTGGGTCAGTCGGGGATCGCGGAGAGTCAAGAACGGGTGCGCCTCGCCTCCGGCGGCACTACTCATATCAGCGTATGCGACGCTGAGGGCAACGCCGCCAGCATGACCACCACCAACGGCGAAGGCTCCGGCTACTTCGCCCCGCAGACCGGGATCATGCTCAACAACATGATGGGCGAAGACGATCTCCATCCCGAAGGCTTCCATGTCAGTCCGCCCGGTTTTCGCGTGGCCTCGATGATGGCCCCGTCGTTGCTGCTGACCGGCGATCAGGTCGATCTGGCGTTGGGCAGCGGCGGCAGCAAGCGGATTCGCACCGCTCTTCTGCAAGTGATTAGCAACCGGGTGGATTTCGCCATGGAGCCGCAGGCGGCGGTGGATGCGCCGCGTCTGCACTGGGACGGTCAGCAGGTGCAGATCGAGCCGGGTTTTGCCGAAGCGGCGCTGGCGGCGCTGGAACAACGCTGGCCGCTGAATTGCTGGCCGGCGCAGGATTTATATTTCGGCGGAGTGAACGTCGCTGCGCCGACGGGCGACGGGGCCGGCGATCCCCGGCGCGGCGGTTGCGCGGCGACGGTTTGAAAAATAAAGATCAATAATAATCAATAGATTGAGGAAAAAGCATGGAACTCAAAGACTATCTGCTGCTGCTGGCGCGCCGCGACGGGTCGGACATTTACCTCAGCACCAACGCGCCGCCCTGCGCCAAATTCCAGGGCGTGCTGCGGGCGCTGGATAAAGAGCCGTTGCCGCCGGGCCGGGTTAAGGAAATCGCGTATTCGGTGATGGACGCCGGGCAAACCGCCGAATTTGAGAAGACCCTGGAGATGAATCTGGCCATCAGCGAGCCGGGCATTGGCCGGTTCCGGGTCAACATCTTCAAGCAGCGCAGCGAAGTCTCCATGGTGA
>JBDHRB010000315.1:0-3734 GCA_039807355.1 Candidatus Competibacteraceae bacterium | reverse complement strand
ACGGTGTAGGCATGAAGTTCTATACAGAGAAGACGGTGTATGAGGCAGCAGTGGAGCGCGTTGCTCAGATCTACGAAGATTTTGAGCATGTCATTGTCGCTACATCTGGTGGCAAGGACAGCACTGTTGTTTTAGAGCTTTGTGTTGATGAGGCGAGAAAGCGTGGTCGTCTTCCTGTTGATGCCTATTTCTTGGATCAAGAAGGTGAGCATGAAGGAACGATTGAGTACATGGAGTATCTGGTAGATCGTCCAGATGTGAATCTCTTGTGGTATCAGATCCCGTTTATTCTCTTCAACAGTGCTCATCCAGATGATCCGTGGATTCATTGTTGGGAGCCGGGTCATGAGTGGATGAGGCCACGTAATCCATCGTCAGTTAAAGACAATAGCATGGGTACTAATCGATTTTATCCATGTATGGATGGTGGGCCGAAGGAGCAATTCTTCGGTCATAACTATGTCGTTGTGCAGGGTATGAGGGCAGAAGAGTCTCCGTCTCGAAGGCTGACGACAGTATCTACTCCGAGGTTCAGAGATTGGACATGGGCTACTGGTGAGCGTCATGAAACCTATTCTCAGTACAACATGCGACCGATCTATGATTGGTCATATCGAGATGTGTGGACTGCGATTGAGCGGTTTGGATGGCGCTACAACAAGACGTATGACTTGATGTATCGGCATGGCACGCAAGTGAACAAGATGCGTGTGAGTAACCTGACATCGAATGAGTCAACGGCATCATTAGAAATGCTGCATGAGACAGAGCGTGATACGTGGGAGGCGCTAACGAAGCGCCTTGGCGGTGTTCATATGGCTGCTCATGCGTTTGAGTTGTTTACGGTGCCAAAGGAGCTTCCAGAGGCATTTGTATCGTGGCGAGAGTATCGTGATTATCTCTTGGAGAATCTGATTAGAGAGGATCGGCAAGAAGAGTTCAAGCGTCAGTTCCGTGACGATTGGATTTATGAACCTGCTGCACGTCATTCGAGGACGATGACTGAGATTTCAGCGATTCTCCTCAATGATTATTACGGATCGTTGATTGGTACGTGGAGTGCGTCCAATAAGGTTCCAGTGATTCATAGGAAGAAGGATAAGAATGCCGGGTCTGAAGTTGAAGCCGAAGGTGAGTATCAGGATTCTGCACTTCACGAAGAGCGAGAGCCGGAAGAAGTACCTGTCTGAGGTTCTGGAAGCGTTTGGTGGTATTGATAAGGCCAAGTCTGAGGTGTTCTCGTTTGAGATATTTGAAGACAATGATGGTCATAACAAGAACTTCTGGGATATTGCTCGTGAGGCTTGGTGGGATATTCCAGAAGGTGCGACACACCATATGGTCATGGCAGATGATATGCGTCCGTGTCCAGATTTCCTGAAGGCGTTGCCAAAGATTATTGAGGCTCGACCTACATCACCGATCAGTTTCTTCTCAATGCGATCATTCCCAGATGAGGTAGCTGAGCGTGGTGAGTGGTGGTGGAAATCTATGACTGGTCTATGGGGTGGATCTTTCATGTTTCCGGTCACGATTCTGAATGATATGCTCCCGTGGATTGATGCAAATATTGATCCTGCCTATAAACATGATGATGTCCGGATCAAGGCATATACCTGTGAGAAGGGTATATGGACGTGGCAGACAGGGCCATCATTGTTTGAGCATATTGGTGCTGCAGAAAGCACATTGGGTAATAGCAATCGTCTTCGGGTGGCTCGTCGTCTATGGGATGACTCAGCTTTAGATATACCGTGGCACGAGATTCCCGAGGATCCTGTGTTGGATTCTGGTACTGGATCACATGATTCTGAACGTAAGATCCTGTTTGATGAGAGCAATCCATATTGGTTGAAGAAGCAGGAACGATTAGAGAAGTATGGCCGGAAGAATCTGATACCTGCTGATTTTGAAGGAACGCCTTGGAGGTACTAATGAAAGTGGTTTCTACAAAGCCGTTGACGGTTGAACAGATCAATCGGTATGTGTATCAGAAGAGGGCTGTTGAGGAGTTCCCTCTTCAGTTTGGTGGAAATGGATCATATGCTCATGCTCGTGTCTTTGTTCGCGACATTGAGTTTGACAGTTTGGAGGAGATTCGTTCACTGATTGGAATGCATGTGAATCTTCTCTATGTGGATCTCCCGTGGGGTGGGGGAATCACGTCTCAATTCCGTAAGCGTGCAGGAATGCCTAAAGGTGACTATGCAACGTTCAGGAAGCGGTTCTGTGAGCTTGCGTGGCTTTTGAATCCTGATCATATTGTCTTGGAGATGGGTGATCGTTGGGTTGAGAAGTGGGTAGAAGATCTGAAGGCTGTTGGTATTGAGGTGGTTACGACGAAGGGAACGTACTATCGCAAGAGTCCAATGACGTATATGGTGTCTTCTCCGGGATCGTCATCTTTGATCAAGTCTCTCAGTGGTGTTGATGACATGGATAGTCCCGGCGTTGTCATGGAGAAGATCGGCACTGGTGGTCATGTTGTTGATCTGTGCTGTGGACGGGGAACTACTGCTTTCTGGGCGATGAAGAAGGGATGGACGTTTACTGGTGTTGAGCTTGATGCTGATCGTGCATCTGGAACATTGTTCCATGTGAAGAAGGTATTGGAGGAGAAGAATGAGCGTTGATGGTATGACATTCAAGGATCTTGTTGAGGCTCGTCTTGGTGCCTTCGAGAATGATCCAAAGGGAGCATATATTGAGGCTAGCTATATGTCTTCTGTTGTGTGGGACGTATGGCGAGATAGGTATGAGAAGAAGTTAGAGAAGAAAGTATCTGGTGCGTTCCGTGATTATCTAATTGATCCGAGACGTGATACTGATGCGGAAGAAGAGGCGTTTATGGATGCGTTGAAACTGTTTATGGAGGAATCATATGACTGAGAATAGCAAGTCAATCGGTGAGATTCTTGGTCTACCTGAGATTCCATATGTTCTGCGTAACATGCTGTCTGAGTGGATCAATGATGCTTCAGGTGATACAGACAAGATCCAGCGTCAGATTTCGGTGAAGCAATTCATGCATGAGGATAGCCCGAACAAGGTCATGCCAGTTGATCGGGTTCTTTGGGTTCCTTTAGAGAAGGTTGTACACAACGACTACAATCCCAATTCCGTAGCTGGCCCAGAGATGCAGCTTCTCTATCTGTCAGTGAAGAATGATGGATATACGATGCCTGTGGTCACGATCTACAATCCTGACCGCGATGTGTTTGAGATTGTTGATGGATTCCACCGATACAGCACGTTGAGGAATAATCCTGACATACAAGAGAAGACACATGGATATCTTCCGATTGTTGTGATCGATAAAGATATCAATGATCGGATGGCAAGTACGGTACGTCATAACCGAGCGAGAGGTAAGCACTCTGTAGAAGGCATGTCGTCCATGATCTATGACATGCTGAAGAATGGGTGGACAGATGCTGAAATCTGCAATGAGCTTGGAATGGGTGCAGATGAACTCGTTCGTATGAAGCACATTACTGGATTCAGTAAGTTGTTCAAGGATGCTGAGTTCGCTAAGGAGTGGAAGACGAAGAGTCAGCTTCGTGCATCTAAGAACTATCGTGATGTGATTTCTCATCTGAGAGAGCAAGGGATTGAGTTTGATCCATTCAATCAAGAGCATCAGGATATGGTGAAGCATGGTATTCCAGAGACGGCGCAATAGCGCCGTCTTGCTTTAGGGAGTGGTTGTTATGAGTGAGAATCAGTTAGGCCCG
>JBDHRB010000314.1:0-3738 GCA_039807355.1 Candidatus Competibacteraceae bacterium | reverse complement strand
ATCTCGATATGAACACCCGGCTCGACCTGCCGTGATCGAGATGGCGGCTGGTGACACGACTGCTTGGTCTACCCCAAGCTCACAGGTCATCAGCTTGCCCGCGCTCGCGCGCTCATCGAAGCCGGGGAGGAAACCCGCTCCGGGGTCGCGGAACTGTTCGGGGTGGACGTGGCAACGCTTCGGCGGGCGATAGGGAAAGCAAGAGCTTAACCATCTCGCGCTAGAACGGTGTCCGTTCCCGTGCTCCGTGTTTGACATGGAGAATCTGAACCCGCTGCTCTGGCTCCTTCACGCGGAACAAAACCCGGTAGCTGCCGAAAATCAGGTTTCTGATTTCGTAGCTGTAGAAACGACTTTCAAAAGCCACCGGGCAACGGTTCGGCGACTCCTTCAACGTCTGGATTTTGTCGTGAATGGCAAAATACCAACGCGCCGCGTTGCCGGGCGAGTCCTGCGCGATGTAGAGATAGATTTCCTCGATCTCTTTCGCCGCCTCGGGGGCAATCTCAACCTTGTACGGCATCGCGCATCAAACCGTGCTTTTTCTCGAACGCGCGGAAGAATTCGTCAACCGGAATTCCTTGCCCCTCATCGTGCTCCTTGCCGGCGCGAGCGATTTTTTCGAGCGTTCCGATGAGGTCAACCATTTCTTCATAAGCTTTGGCGGACTGAATCACGACTTCGGCCTTACCGTTCACGGTGAGAATTTCAGGCCGTCCGGTTTCCTTTAGCCGCTTGATGTGTTCGGCGGGCTTGCGGCTGAAATCCGAAACGGGGTGTATGGAGTCCATTGTAAACATGGCAGCACCTCGACAGATAATTAACAGATAATTTTCAGCTTATCGGATTGTTGGCATAAGTTCAAGAAAAATCAGCGAGTTTATTTCTTGTTGCAGTTTCAAGCCTTCAAGGCTCCCGGTTTCTACTGCGCCCGCCGTGCTGGTGTGACTTTCCCGCCTCGCGCTCTGGGTCCGGCATGTGTGCGTTCTCGTTGGCTCGGTGGTCCGCCCGGCTCCATGACTGCTCCCACCGTTCGGCAAGCTGCCGTTCCAGCCGCTGCAACTCCACCTCCTGCTGCTCCTTGAGCGCCGCGCCTTCCCCGCGCAACGGGGCCTCCATCGCTTCCCGCGACGCCTCCAGCTCGCGGGCGCGGGCCTGTCTGCGCTCGCGCAAGGCATCCAACTCCTCCCGGTCGGCCTCGGCGCGTCCGCTGACCCGGTACAGCCAGCCCTTGAACCCCGTTTGCGTCTGTCGCTTCTCGATGGCGCGGATTTGGGCGTTCGTCCGCTCGCGCCGTCGGTCGTGCGGTTCCCCGACCCGGTGCGCCCAGACTTCCCGGCGGCGCTCGTGGTCGTGGTGCAGGGCGTCCCGGTCTTCGAGCTGGCGGCTGAACAGCCGTTGACGTTGGCGCGCAGCCCACTCCTCGAACCGTTCGCGCCGCTCGGTTTCCTGCGCCTGCCGCTCCTTGGCTTCTTCTTGCCCTGCCGGGTCCTGCTCCGCCGCATGGGACGCGCGCCGCGCGTCCGGCGCCGTTTTCCGTTCGGTTTGCCCGTTGCTCCGCGCTTTCTCCTGCGTCTTCTCCCGTTTCTTCGCCCGGCGCGGGTCTTCGGCAATCGCTCGCTGCGCCTGTTCGACCGTGGGCAAGCTCTCGCGCTTGAGGTCGGCAAGCTTGCGGTCCAGGCCTTCCCCTTTCAGCTTCCGCCCTGGCGCGAGTCCCTTGTTCAGTTCGCGCAAGACCGCGAACGCCCGCCCGCTCGGCGTCACCGCCATTAAAACAGCTTCTTTCCGGTCGCCCTTCGCCAGCGTCCAGCCTTTCGCCTCTAGCGCGCTCTGGAAGCCCTTCCCGCTGTCGCTGTGCGTCCAGCACTCCGCAAGCGTGTTGTCCACGTAGCGCGCTTGCTGCGGCCTCTGGCGGGCCTCCTGTGGCCCTTCCTGCGCGTGCGCTGTCTCCCTCGCGCGGGCGTTGGCGCGATGCTCGCGCGCCTTGCAGTAAATCCGGTTTTGCGACCGCTCCTGTTCGAGCGCCCACGCCGACAGCTTTTCTTGGTCGCGGTAGTTGTTCGCCGCCTTGAGCGTCTGCGGGTGAACCCGGTTCACGATCACATGCACATGTTTATGGGCCGTGTCGTTGTGCGCCACGAACACGGCTTGATGCTCCTCCATCCCCAACACCTTGAGGGCCGCGCGCCCCGCCTCGATCATCTCGGCGCGCTCCGGTTTCTGCTCCGGGTGCCAGCCCAACGAAAACGCATAGACGGGCTTTTCGCATCGCTTGCTTTGCCGGGCCGTGTCGATCATCAAACCGATGGCCGCGCGCTCGTCCTCGATGCCCGCCGCGTTCTCGACGTGAAACCACTCGATCCGGCCCGCCGTGTGCTGGCCTTCCCCGCGCTCGATCTGCTCAAGGCTGCGTTTGTCGTGGAAGTAGTAAGTCCAAGCGCCGGTGAAGCTGCGCCCCGGACGGCTTACGCGCGGGACCATGCCTGACGGCCTGCTTCGGTGAGGATGGCGCGCACCATCGCCAAAACCTCGTGCAGTTCGGTCGGGTCGATTTGCCCGGTCGCGTTCGCGTGCCGCGCGATCTGGTTCAGGTTGTTCCCGATAGCCAACAGCGCCCGCACCTTCTCCGGGTCGTGGCCTTCCTCGTGGATCACATGCAAGGTTTCCTGTCGGCAACACATGCGCATGTATTTCGAAAGCGGCAGCTTCAGCAACGCCGCCTTGTCCTTGATGTCCGCCTCGTCTTCGAGCGTGCCGCGAAACCCCATGAACCGGGTTCTCTGCGCGGCGTCCGCCTTGTGCGGTCGCGCCATGCTTTTTCCTCGCGAGAAATTTTTTCGGCAACGAAAAGATTTTTTGCCGCGCGAACGTGCGGCGGAGGTTCCACAGGGGCGCTAGCCCCTTGGCGAGAGGCGTTTTCGTGTAACGAAAACCTATCTCGCTACCCGGCTTCTGCGCCCGGCCTCAGTATAGAAAATCCCGCCCCTGCCCGCCGCGTTTTTTCCAAGCCATGCACAAATTTTTTCCGCCGCTCCCTCCCGCCAGATTTTTACGCTTCCGGTTTTTCTCGCTCGCGCTTTTTTTCAAGGGGGCTCATCGCCGCCCCCTCTGGCCTCCCTCCGGTCGGCCATTCACCCCGCTAGGATATTTTCCCTCCGGTGATGGGTGTTGTTCTCCTTGGTTTGTCCGCCCCTCCGGTTTGCCCGTCTCTTCGTCCGCTCGCCGCTCGGTCCTCCCGCCCTTGCCTTCGTCCCCTCTTTGCCCGCGCTTGCTCCCGTGCTACCTCTGGACTGCGGTACAGGGTGGGAACCCGATGGCCACCGATGGTGATGAACGGCTCGTCTCGCTTTTCATATCGGGGCGGGCCGTTTTTTCTGGCTTGTGCGCCCCCTAAAAGCTGGTTGATACTGGATTGATAGCTCGGTGGATGATGGGAGATAGCAAGATGATAGGGATGACAGAGGCCGCCAAGTTGACGGGGAAGCAACGGCAAACGATACACAAGGCGATCAAGGAAGGCCGTATTTCCGCCACGAGGGGCGAATCCGGCGAATGGCGGATCGATCCCGCCGAACTGTTCCGAGTCTATCCCCCGGCATCAACCGTAAACGACAACCAAAGCGACAAGGTGGATGCTGGTTTACAGAGGGTTGACAGTGGTTTACAGCGCGAAGTTGAGCTTTTGCGCGAACGGATTCGAGAGAAAAACGACATCATCGACGATCTGCGCCAAGATCG
>JBDHRB010000313.1:0-3753 GCA_039807355.1 Candidatus Competibacteraceae bacterium | reverse complement strand
TCAGCCCGGACATCGGAATCAGTACGTTCATCGCCCCGACCAAGGCAGTGGCAGCTTCCGGAGCGGGTTGGCTGTCATTCAACCACGCGATGGAATCCAGCCGGCCCAGGCTGATTAACGAACGCCGCTGCCGCTCCAGCCGCTCCTGGTCTTCCGCCGATCCATGCTGCAACAACACCGGCAGCGGCTTGCTTGGCACAATGTTCATCTCGGCGCGAATCCGGCGCACCCCACTGAGGAATTGCCGCAACCATTCGATCTCAGCCAGCGCCGCCGCATCAATCAATGCCGGGTCGACTTCCGGGTAGGGCTGGAGCATGATGGAAATCCCCCCACTCACGGCGTTCGCACCCCCCTTGGACAAAGGAGGGTTGGAGGGGATTGTTGCCAGCGGCGCAACCCGTTGCCAGATTTCTTCGGTGATAAACGGCATCAGCGGATGCAGCAGGCGCAGTAAAGTTTCCAAAGTCTGTACTAACGTTTGCCGGGTTCCGCGCCGGGCGGCTTCGGAGCGGTCGGGATCGTTCAACACCGGCTTGGACAGTTCCAGATACCAGTCGCAGAATTCATTCCAGGTAAATTCATAGAGCGCCTGGGCGGCCTGATCGAAGCGGTAACCCTGAATCGCTGCGTTGACTTCAGCAATGGTTCCCTGCAAGCGCGAACGAATCCAGCGATCCGCCTGACTGAGTTCGATCTCGCCGCCGTGGATTCCGGTGTCCTGACCTTCAGTATTCATCAGCACATAGCGGGCGGCATTCCACAACTTGTTGCAGAAATTGCGGTAGCCCTCGACCCGGCCCATGTCGAACACGATGTCACGTCCGGTGGTGGCCAGCGCGGCGAAGGTGAAGCGCAAGGCGTCGGCGCCGTGGGCGCGAATGCCCGCCGGGAACTGCTGGCGAGTGGCTTTCTCGATGCGCGGAGCCATTTGCGGCTGCATCAAGCCGGTGGTGCGCTTGGCTACCAGCGCGTTGAGGTCTACGCCGTCGATCAAATCCAGCGGGTCCAGCACATTGCCCTTGGATTTCGACATCTTCTGCCCTTCGTGATCGCGCACCAGACCGTGGATATACACCTCGCGGAACGGCACATCGCCCATGAACTTCAGGCCCATCATGATCATCCGCGCCACCCAGAAGAAGATGATGTCGAAGCCGGTGACTAACACGCTGGTTGGATAGAAGGTCTTGAGCGCCTCGGTCTGCTCCGGCCAGCCCAGGGTTGAGAACGGCCACAGCGCCGATGAAAACCAGGTATCCAGCACATCCGGGTACTGGGTGAGCGGGAGGTTCGGGCCAAGCCGATGCTGTTCGCGCACCTCGGCCTCGCTGCGCCCGACATAGACGTTGCCGCGCTCGTCATACCAGGCCGGAATGCGATGGCCCCACCAGATTTGCCGGCTGATGCACCAGTCTTCGATGCGGTTCAGCCAGTCGAAATAGGTTTTCTCCCAGTTTTCCGGGATGAATTTGATCTTGCCAGTCTTGACGGCGGCAATGGCGGGACCGGCCAGCGGCGCGGTTTTCACATACCATTGATCGGTCAGGAACGGTTCGATGATCGCATGACTGCGGTCGCCACGCGGCACCATCAACTTGTGCGGCTTGGTTTCTTCCAGCAGCCCCTGTTCTTCCAGATCGCCGATGATGCGCCGCCGCGCCTCGAAGCGATCCAGACCGCGATAGGCTTCCGGAGCGTTGTCGTTGATTTTAGCGTCGGCGGTGAAAATGTTGATCAGCGGCAGATCATGGCGCTGGCCGACGGCGTAGTCGTTGAAGTCGTGGGCCGGGGTGATCTTCACGCAGCCGGTGCCGAAGGTCGGATCGACGTATTCATCGGCGATGATCGGGATGGTGCGCCCGGTCAGCGGCAGGATCGCACGCAGACCAATCAGATTTTTATAGCGTTCGTCGTCGGGATGGACGGCCACTGCGGTATCGCCGAGCAGGGTTTCCGGGCGGGTGGTCGCTACGATCAGATCGCCGCCGCCTTCCGCCAGCGGGTAGCGGATGTGCCAGAGAAAGCCGTTTTCTTCGGCGCTGACTACTTCCAGATCGGACACGGCGGTGTGCAGCACCGGGTCCCAGTTGACCAGCCGCTGGCCGCGATAGATCAGTCCTTCCTGATACAGACGGACGAACACTTCGCGCACCGCCGCCGACAGGCCGTCGTCCATGGTGAAGCGTTCCCGCCTCCAATCCACCGAGGAACCCATGCGCCGCAACTGCCGGGTGATCGTGCCGCCAGACTCCGCCTTCCATGTCCACACCCGTTCAATGAACGCCTCGCGCCCCAGGTTATGGCGGGTCTTACCCTCGCCGGCCAGTTGCCGCTCCACCACCATCTGGGTAGCGATGCCGGCGTGATCCGTCCCCGGCTGCCACAAAGTGTTATCGCCCTTCATCCGGTGGTAACGGGTCAGCGCATCCATGATCGTGTCCTGGAAAGCGTGGCCCATGTGCAGGGTGCCGGTGACGTTCGGCGGCGGAATCATGATGCAATACGGCGCGCCCTGGCCGCTGGGGACGAAGCAACCGCGCTCCTCCCAAAAGGCGTACCAACGTTGTTCAATCGCGTGCGGTTCGTAAGTCTTGTCCATGAGCGGTCTTCAGAGGATGGGGATCAGCGGGCGCGACAAGGCGCAGTGCGTATGGGCTGCCTGAGCAAGGCGGATTTTTCAAGTATAACCCAGGTTGGCAAAGGCCGGGTTTGCTGGCGGCGAGCGGCGCACAACGAAAAAACCCGCCGGGCGGCGGGTTTGCGGGTTGGCGCCATGCGGACAGCGCGGTATCAACTCCGCTTGTTATTGAAGTTCGACGCTTTCCTGGCGGGCTTGGCCGGTTTGGCCGGCTCTACCGAGAGACCGAATTCCTCAACATAAACAACGCGCACCTGGTCACCGGCCCGAATTGAACTCAGGTCAATACCCGGCGACACTTTGACCGTGACCGCGTTTTGCGGACCCTGCAAGGTCACCCGACGAGCCTTCTTATTGACAGCAATGACGTTAGCGACGATTTCGGTCTTGTCGCGCAAGGTCGCCGAAGGCCGTTGACCCAGTTCGGCGCGGGTGCCGCTGAGTGTGCTGCGGCGCTCGGTGATGCCGCCGCTGGTCGGTTCCTTGATCAACTGCACAGCCATGGCTTCACGATAGGTGATCACCACCCGGTCCCCCACCCGCACTTGATCGAGGTTGCGGGCTTCTTCGCCGACATTGACCGTCATCACCCGACCGCGCTCGCCCTTGAGCGTGACCAGGCGGTTTTCCAGATCGACCGCCTGCACCGTCGCCGTCAGGGTAACCACATCGCCCATGCCGATTTCATCACCGCTAGCCAGCGAGGGCGGCGGCGGCGGCGGCGCGGCTTCAGCCGGCTGGCTCTTTTCCGGCGCGGAGGCGCAACCGGCCAGTAACATACCCGCCAAACTCAGCGCAGTTAGAGTACGGTAATTCATCACTGTTATTCTCCCCAGATACAATAAGGACCCGTTCGACCAGTGAACGAGATGCAAAAAGCACTCAATCATAGCGTCAGTTTGCCCAATATTCGACAGGCGCAACACAACTCCGCACAACAATGAACACCTGGGCGCGGCGCGGCGACTGTTCGCGGCTGAACAACAATTCCACCAGGGTAGCGCCGTTGCATCAACCATAGCGTTTTATCGTATAGCTGACTTCCTGCTTCATCGAGGCCGGTTTCACCGGGGTCTTGCGATCCCGGCCAGCGCCTTCCTCTCCACAGGCGT
>JBDHRB010000312.1:0-3754 GCA_039807355.1 Candidatus Competibacteraceae bacterium | reverse complement strand
ATCGAGGGCAAGTTTGCCGATCACCCGCAGGCGCGGCAGGTGGTGCTTGATGATGCGCGGGGACGGGTGCAGCGCGGCATCGCCCATATCGCCGCCGCGGTGGTTTATCCCGAATCCCTGCGCACGGTTCCCACCCCGGAACTGTTCGAGCAACTCCAGACCGCCGCATTGGCCTACGGGATTATTTCGGAAAGCGAAGAAACCGCCTGGTTCGAGGGAACGCCGGCGGCGCTGATGGACGCGCTGCGCCGCGCTCAGGAAACGCTGGCGCGACAAGACCTAGTGACCCAGATCGCCCAATCGCTGGCGGAACGGTTGGATATTGTAACGATGCTGTGGAGTTGGCAGGCCGGAACCTGCGACCGGCTGTCCCTGTTGTTGGGAATGCCGCTGCCGCCGGGCGAAACCGCCGAGCAGGCCAAGGGCCGGCGCGCCACCGTAGTGAAGGTGGCGGCGCTGGTGCTGGTCAACACCCTGATTTTTCAAGAGCAGTTGATGTTCGTCGACCGTCGGGTCATGCCCTTGCTCAAGTTGCAAGACCAGTCGCACCCCGCCGCCGCCGCCTATGAACACTGGAAATGGATTTACCAAAATATCAATTACTTGCCCATTTTCCAGTTGGGGTCGCGGGTATTGTTGGAATTACCGTCCCACCCGGACACCTTGAAGGCGTTCAGAATCCTGCTGACTGAAGCGCGCACGATCTGCGCCCACCAATCGGCGTTGCGCCATGATTTGATGGGCCGGGTGTATCACTGGCTGTTGTACCACGCCAAATATCTGGGCACTTATTACACCTCGATTCCGGCGGCGACGCTGTTGCTCAAGCTGGCGCTGAGTCGCTCCTGGGAGCGCGATTTCGGCGATCCGGCGCAACTGGCCGCGTTCAAAGTCGCTGATTTGGCTTGCGGCACCGGCACCTTGCTGATGGCGACGGCGCAGGCAGTTTCCGACGCCTACATTCTGGCGCGGGCGCAGACCGGACGGCGTTTGGAACTCGCCGATTTGCATGATCTGCACCGGGCGCTCATGGAAAACCTCCTGTACGGCTACGATGTATTGCCGACCGCCGTGCATCTCACCGCATCGACGCTGGCGTTGCTCGCCCCGGAAATTGCCTTTAGCCGGATGAATCTCTACGTCATGCCGCTGGGGGTGGATGGCAACCTCGCCCGCCTGGGCAGTCTGGACTTTATCGGCAAGGACACGGTGCGCACGCAAATCACCCTGGATCAGTCGCAAGCGGAAATTTTTCGCAGCGACGCCGGCCAAACCCAGACCACCAGCGCAACCGTTCCGGAACTGGATTTATGCGTGATGAATCCGCCGTTTGTGCGCAGCGTCGGCGGCAATTTGCTGTTTGGTTCGTTGCCCGACGAGCGCGGCGCGCTGCAAAGCGAACTGAAAAAGCGCGTCAAGTCGCTTCAGGCCAACATCACCGCGGGATTGGGCGCGGTGTTCGTGGCCCTGGCCGACAAATCGCTCAAGCCCGGCGGGCGACTGGCGTTTGTATTGCCTCATGCGCTGGCTTCCGGCGAGGCATGGAGCGCCACCCGCAAGCTGCTGGCGGAGCGTTATCATCTGGAAATCGTCGTATCCAGCTACGACGCCGAGCGCCCCAACTTTTCCGAAAACACCGACCTGTCCGAGCTGCTGTTCATTGCCCGGAAAAAGCAAACCGGACGGGAAGCGCCGGAAACCACCGCCTACATCAATCTGTGGCGCAACCCGACCACTGTGCATGAGGCGCTCGATCTGGCGGAACGGATGAAGACCCTGCCCGAAGGCATTATCCGTCCGCCGTCCGGCAGCACCGGCGAGGCGTTCGCGCTGCCTGCGCCGAGCGGCGTAGAAAACTGGCACGGCGCGCTGTTCGCCCGCAGCGATCTGGCAAAAGCCTTTTTGGCGCTGCGTCAGGGCCAAATTTGCTGGCCGGGACAACCGGCGGTTTCCATTCCCCTGTGCGCACTCAGCAAACTGGGCAGTATTGGCCCTGACCGCCGAGACATCCACGATGCGTTCACCGTTTCCGATGACGCCTGGTCGCTTCATCCGGCCTTTTGGGGTCACGAAGCCGACAAAGTTACGGTCATCCGGCAACAACCCAACGCCTGGCTGCATCCTCGCGCACAAGCCGCCAAAGGTAGACCGCTTCGAGATGCTTATTCGTTATGGAAAAGGGCGGCTGACCTTTTGCTGGTGGAACGGCTGTGGACGATCACCCATCGCGTGCTGGCGGTGGATTTCGCGCAACCGGTGCTGGGCAATACCTGGTGGGCGTTGCAAACCGACCAGTCGCCGGAACGTTCAGAACCGATTTAACCCCGCAACGGCGCAAGGCCTTGTTGCTCTGGCTCAACGGCAGCCTGTCGCTGCTGGCCTTTTTCGGCAGTCGGGTAGCCACGCGCAGCGCCTGGATGCAGATGAAGAAACCGGCCTGGGCGGCGATGCCGGTGCTGGATGTGCGCCAGTTGAGCGACGCGCAGGCGGCGAATCTGGCCGCCGCCTATGACGCGCTGGGCGACCGGGAATTGCTGGCGCTGGCTGAATTGAATGTTGATCCAGTGCGCCGGGCCATCGACCAAGCCTTGAGCGCCACGCTGGGCTGGCCCGATTTGTCGCCGGTGCGCGAGATGCTGGCGCGGGAACCGGGATTGTCCGGGAAATCGGCAGTGCATCGACCGACCGGCAAGCCCAAGAAATTCGCTAAGTAAAATTTGGACTGGAAACTTGCGAGAAAGCGGGAGAGCGACTTGCGCAACGACGCCATGCCCGCTGATCGCAGCGCCCTTCTGGAGGGTTGAATCATGACAGTGACGACGCAACAACTGGCTGAACAAATGCCAGACACCCGCGAACTCCTCAGTGATGAGCCGCAAATGGAAACCAAGCAACATTACCAACAACTGGCCGTGCTGGTCAGTCATCTGGAATGGTTCTGGCGAGATCGCGCCGATTTTTTCATCGGCGCGAATCTGACCGTGTATTACACGCATGAACAACTGCGGGTTCGGCGATTTTGCGGACCGGATTTCTTTCTGGTGCGCGATGTCGATCCTCGACCGCGCACCTCCTGGGTGGTCTGGGAAGAGGAGGGGCGCTACCCGGATTTGATTATCGAACTGCTGTCCGAGGCCACGGCAAGCGTGGATCGGACTGAGAAGAAGCGCCTGTACCAGACGGTATTTCGCACCCCGGAATATTTCTGGTTTTCTCCGCTGACTGCGGAATTCGCCGGATTTCGGCTGGCCAGCCGATGGTACGAAGATATCCCGGCGGATGAGCGGGGCTGGCGCTGGAGCGAGGTGTTGGGATTATATCTGGGGGTCGTGGACAGCCAATTACGCTACTTTGAAGCCGATGGAGCGCGGGTGCTGGGACCGGAAGAGTCGGCGCTGCGGGAAATGGCCCAAGCCAAACGGGAGCGTCAACGCGCTGAACAGGCGCAATTCCAGGCGGAACAGGAGCGTCAACGCGCTGAACAGGCGCAATTCCAGGCGGAACAGGAGCGCCAGCGCGCCGAGCGTTTGGCGCAACGCTTGCGCGAGTTGGGCTTTGACCCGGAGGCATGAGGCGCAACGTTCACGCCGCCGGGAAGCCGCCTCGCCTCTGCGCGGGCATTTTTTGCCGCCCGGTGATTGTGCTATTTTAGCCGGCCTTATTTGTCCGCCAGCCATTGTCAGGGAATCGCCGTGATCGCCGAGTCTTACCAGCCGCAAGCCATTGAAGCGGAAGCGCAACGTTATTGGGATGA
>JBDHRB010000311.1:0-3761 GCA_039807355.1 Candidatus Competibacteraceae bacterium | reverse complement strand
ATTCAGTATGGCCGATGTCGCGGATGCCGGCGGCCTTGAATGCTTCCTTGTTGATCGGCGGGGTAGCCAGGGCGTTGATCTGGCCGGCCTGGCAGAGTTCCACCGCCTTGACGATAAATTCATAAGCGGCGCGTCCGGCATCGGCCTGGGCCTGACCGAAGGGCGCCCAGCGGGCGTCGATGTTGCCCAAGTCCACCAGGTCAATGCAGCCGGGCTGATAATGCCCCTGAGCCGGGTCAGTGACGACGTGAATTTCCAGATTGTTCAATCCGGTGATGCGCAACGCCCGACGCAGGGCGCTGAGTTCGCCGATCACCAAAGGTTGCGCCGCTTCGTACACTGCCGGCTGCGCCAGGGTCATGGCGATGATTTCCGGGCCAACCCCGGCGATATCGCCCAAAGGAATGCCGATCCGGTTGTTGCGTTGCGCGGTTTGGGTGTTCTGGCTGGCCATGGTTCTGCTCTGACAGTGTTGGGCTTTAGCTGCTTTTCCATAGCATAAACCGAGCGTAATAGCGACAGCATCGGCGGTGCGCTGCAAATCCTGTTGCGCGGGAATGGTCAGCGGCGCGGCGGATCTGAGGTTCTGCGGCGTTCAATACCGATGGTGATATACTGCGCCGTTTCCATGAACCAACGGATTTGGACGGCGCGTCACCCGGCGGCCGTTCCCCTACATATTCAGTGAGTAAGCAGCAGCATGGCAGAGAATCGTTATCTTTTGAATGCGCAACTGGCGCAGATGCTCAAGGGCGGCGTCATCATGGACGTGGTCAATGTGGAACAGGCGCAAATTGCCCAGGAAGCCGGCGCAGTGGCGGTGATGGCTCTGGAGCGGGTGCCGGCGGACATCCGCAAGCAGGGCGGGGTGGCGCGCATGTCCGATCCCGGCCTGATCAAGGCGATCAAGGAAGCGGTGACCATTCCGGTCATGGCCAAGGCGCGCATCGGACATTTTGTCGAAGCGCAGATTTTGCAGGCGCTGAAGATCGACTACATCGACGAGAGCGAGGTGCTGACGCCCGCCGATGAAGAATGCCATATCGACAAGACCCCGTTTGAGATTCCATTTGTCTGCGGGGCGCGCAATCTCGGCGAGGCGTTGCGGCGCATTGTGGAAGGCGCGGCGATGATCCGCACCAAGGGCGAAGCAGGCACCGGTAATGTCGTGGAGGCGGTGCGGCACATGCGCACCATGAACCGGGAGATTCGCCAACTGGCGATCATGCCGGTCGAGGAAGTGGTGACCTTCGCCAAAACGAATGGGTTGCCTTATGAGCTGGCCCTGGAAGTGAAAAAGCTGGGTCGGTTGCCAGTGGTCAACTTTGCCGCCGGCGGCATCGCTACCCCCGCCGACGCGGCGCTGATGATGCAACTGGGCTGCGACGGGGTGTTTGTCGGCTCCGGCATCTTCAAGTCCAGCGATCCGGTGCGCCGGGCCAGGGCGATTGTCAAGGCTACCGCCTATTACAACGATCCGGCGCAACTGCTGGAAGTGTCAATGGATTTGGGCGAGCCGATGGTTGGGCTGGATGTAGCCAACATGCCCGCTGAAGAACGTCTGGCCGGACGGGGCTGGTAATGAGCGAGGCCGGTTCCGGGGCCATCGGCGTCCTCGACTTGCAGGGCGGGGTGCAGGAGCATCTCGATCATCTGCGCCGGATCGGCGTCGCGGCCCGCCCGGTGAAACGCGCCGCTGAATTGACCGGACTGGCCGGACTCATCATCCCCGGCGGCGAAAGCACCTGTTTATCGCGCTTGCTGGCGATTTTCGGTCTGGATCAGGCGATTCGTCAGGCGCATGACCACGGCCTGAAACTGTGGGGCACTTGCGCCGGGGCGATTCTGCTGGCGCGGGAGAACCTCGGCGAAGCGCCCTGTCTGGGCCTGATGGACATTGCGATCAACCGCAACGCCTTTGGCAGTCAACTGGACAGCTTCCAGTGCGAGGCGCTGGCTCCGGCGGTGGCGCGGGAACCGATTCCCCTGACCTTCATCCGCGCCCCGAAAATCGTGCGCACCGGCGACGGCGTGCGCGTCCTGCTGTCGATGACCGACTACGTTGCCGCCGCTGAGGATGAGCAGATTTTGGTCACGGTGTTTCACCCGGAACTGACCCCCAGCCTGGCGTTTCACCGCTACTTCGCCCGCAAATGCGGTCTCCGCGTCGCCGGCGGCGATGACGCCGGCGTCGATCCGAACTGGACGCCGCACAGTTGGATGGATTTCAGTCATCACGTTTAAAAACCCTCCGGTCCGCTATGTCGGTCAATGACGCCGCTCACGCCCGTTTGACTGCCCGTCGTCAGGCTGGTTATGAGCGCAAGCAAGCCCGCGCCGACCGGGAAAAGGGCCTGTTGATCGTTTACACCGGCTCCGGCAAGGGCAAAACCACCGCCGCTTTCGGCATGGCGCTGCGGGCCATCGGCCACGGTCTGAAAGTCGGCGTGGTGCAATTCATCAAAGGCGGGCAGGACAGCGCGGAACGGGCGGCGTTGCGCCGCTTCGAGAATATGGATTTTCAAACCCTCGGCGAGGGCTTTACCTGGCAAACCCAGGATCGGGCGCGGGACATCGCCGCCGCTGAACGCGGCTGGGCTGAGGCGGAGCGGATGATCGATGATCCCAGCTACGCGCTGGTGATTCTCGATGAACTCAATCTGGTGTTGAAATACCGCTATCTCGATCTGACGCGGGTGCTGGCGAAGTTTGCCAGCCGACGTGCGGAACTGCATATCGTGGTCACCGGTCGCTATGCCCCGGAGGCGCTGATCGAACAGGCGGATTTGGTCAGCGACGTGCGCGCCGTCAAGCATCCTTACCGCGAACAGGGCGTGAAGGCGCAGCGCGGGATTGAGTTCTGAACCGCCGGGTTTACGGCGTCAGGTGCAACAAGCGCACGATCAGCGGTGCCAGCAACGCGGTCAACAGCGCATTTAAACCAATTGCCAGACCGGCGAACGCCCCGGCCAGACTGCTGATTTGCAACGCCCGCGCCGTGCCAATCCCGTGCGCTGCAACGCCCATGGCAAAACCCTTCACCGCATCGTCCTGAATCCGCAGCACTTGCAGTACTGCTGGCGCGGCGACTGCTCCGACCACCCCGGTCAGAATCACAATGACTGCGGTCAGCGACGGAATGCCGCCGATCTTTTCCGCAACGCCCATGGCTACCGGCGTCGTCACCGACTTGGGAACCAGTGAAAGCAGGGTGCGCGGCGAACCGTCGAGCCACCAGGCCAGACCGACCGCGGAAAGCATCGCAGTGAGCGAGCCGACCAGCAAACCGATGACAATAGGCAGGAGCAGTCGCCGCACCCGTTCCCAGTGCAGATAAAGGGGGATCGCCAGAGCTACGGTCGCCGGGCCGAGCAGGAAATGGATGAATTGCGCGCCCTGGAAGTAGGTGGCGTAGGGCGTGCCGGTCAGCAGCAGGATGCCGGCGAGCAGCGCAATCGCCAGCGCCACCGGATTGAACCAGGCCCGTCCGCCGCTGCGCTGAAACAGCCAGCGCCCGGCCAGATAAACCAACAGGGTCAAGGTCAGCCAGAGCAGCGGCGAGGCGGCCAGATACACCCAAATATCGGTCAGCAGCTTTTTATCCATCATGGCGCGCTCCACGTTGCCGACGGATGATCCACTGCATAACCCAGGCGGTGACGGCGACGGTGATCAAGGTACTCACCACCATCGCCGCCAGCAGCGCCAGCCACTCATCGGCCAGCCGCGCCCCGTGCTGGATGACGCCCACCCCGGCTGGG
>JBDHRB010000310.1:0-3768 GCA_039807355.1 Candidatus Competibacteraceae bacterium | reverse complement strand
ATTCCATAGGGTGATAGCCGTTGCGCTTGTAGTCGCTATAGCGCGCCTCTTCGTCCAACCAGGCCCAGCCTTTCGAGGTGTCCAGCCACTCGTCGAAGGTCATCGCGTCGGCGGCGTGGCCGGTCTCTGACCAGGGCGCATAAGCCGGATCGGCGTCCAGCAGGGCGCGCGCTTCGATCAACAGGCGGTCAACCGGTTGCGGTTGGGGGACAATTCGTGTTTTCATGGTCTTAACCTCGTTCGTATCGGTTCGGGGTTGCAGTGGGGCGCTCGCGTTGTTGGTCGCAACGCAAGCGCCTTTTTGTTAATAGGGAATTTCCTTCAAACGCATCCTGGCAATACGCCATTGCTCCTTGATACCTTCAACCTTCGATCGCGCTTTTTGCCGTGCTTCCTTGCGTGTTACCGCGTAGACTCTTACTTGTATTGGAAACACAAGTTCGGCAGTGCGATAAACAGGCTGAAAAGTCGCCATATAACATTTCATTTCATTTTCTCCTTAGCTGTACTTCTCTTGCGCTTGTGACTTCGCGTAGTGCCAGATTTCGCACTCGATCATCTGTGCTAAGTTCGACTCGGGAAACTTGCTAATCTGATCGTTGCGATGATTACGCCAGATATTCAGCAACATATTTTCAAACCTGTTGGTTTTATCGATGTTGCTGAAAATCCGGTCAAACGCCGCTTCAAAAATCGAAGAAACTATTTGCTTCTCGAAGTCGCGCGGCGACTCTTTTTCAGCGATTGCAGCTATGTCGTCAATAACATCTTTCACGTATTCACCTATTGCGGCATCACGCGCATCGGCGCGCTGTGACCATTTTTCATATTCCCAGTCATGCAGGCTGGGACCAATCGCATAAGCATTTGCAGCGAGTTTCATGGTGTTCACTCCTCATCAAGTTAGCGGTTTCCCCAGTTTGAAATCTCGGTTTCTCCCTTTTACGCGCCCGAGCCTACCGAGAAAGAGCGCGCTACATCCGTTTAGTCCTTATCCTCTTTACTAGCTACGACTAATTATACAATAACTAATAATAAATTATTAGTAGAGAGTAAAAATTTTTTGTCTAATTGACTAATACAGAAATCACCGCAACAGAAACCCAGCCGCCCAAAGACCGGAACCAGCGGGAACCCAGCGACCCCAAGCGGGCAACCCGGAAAACCCACAGGGGAACACCACCAAGGGCACGCCCAAGCCAGCGGCGAGGGCGGCGGAAGACCACGACCCGGACCCCAGCCCGCAAAAACAGGCGGCGGGCGAGGGCGAGGGCGCCAGGCCAGCGGGGCACGGGGCGGCGGGAAACACCACGAAACCGGAACCAGGGCCGCCCGCCGCGACCGCCCGCACCAGCGCCACCGAGCGGGCGGCGAACGCCGCCCGCCCGGAACCGAACGAGGACGCCGCGAACACCAGCGCGCCCGGCGCGGCGGAGCGCACGAACAGATCCGCGCCACCAACGCACCCGACCGCCACCGACCGGCCAGCGGCCAGCACGGACGCCACCACGCCGGCCACCAGCGGGCGAAAGGCCACCGGCAAGCGGCGGCCACCGGAAAACCCCACCACCGGGGCGGCGGGGACGGCGGGCAACAGGGACACGACTAAGCCCCGCACCGGGCGGCGAACACGGCGGCCAGGCGGCGCGACGCGCCACCCCGGCGAACCGGAACGGGCGGCGGCGCGACCGGAACCGACACACACCACGACGGGGCCACCCCAGCGACGGCAGGAACCGAGCGAACGGCGCAAAAGGCAACCAGACCGCCCGAACGGGCGAACCGGCCACCCCACGACGCCGAAAACCGGGCCGCCGCGGGGAACGAAGAAAACCGAACCACCGCGACAAACCCGGAAAAGGCGCGCGAAGACGGGCGAAAGGACACACCCAGGGCCGCGCCCGCCCAGGGCGCGAACGCGAAGCGGGCCGAACGCACCACCGCAGAAGGAAGCGGCGCAAAGGAGAAGCGAGACAGAGCCACGAGACACCCCCAAAAACCCGGACAGCCCCGGAAAGGCCAGGGAGAAAAAAGAACCCCCCCTCACCCCCTCCGAAAAGCCTTTCGGGAAAAAACGTGACGCCCCGCCACGGTGCAGGTTCGGTTGCGGCTAGGGTTGCGGCGGGGAGGCGCGTTTTTTCCTCTTCTCCCATAAAGCGAGGAAAGGCCGTTATGACCAGGCTTCCCGTGGCTGGGCGATGGGGAGAGGCCGATGAACGGATGCGCCGGGAGGGACCCCGGCGCAAACGGGCAGGACGCCCGCTTCAGGGGGGCACGGGGGGGCCGCCCCCCGAATCTTGCCGGTGGAGTTCCGCTACGGCTGGCCAGGGCCACCAACCGGGCGGAACGCGCGGTTTTCTCCGGTCGGCGGCAGATGCCCGTCTCAGGGCGCGGGGCGGTCGGTTTCGCGCCGCGCCCCACGATCCTGCGTTTGGCTGCGTGGCGTTCGGGTTCGGATCGGGTTGGTTTCGCCCACCAGCCAGGGTTTTTCAGCCCCGCGCGCCGCCGACGGCCACACCCAAGGCGGGGCGCGGGGCGGGGCCGCCAAGCGGAGGGCGCGCGGAACCACGGCCGCTACGGGTTCTCGGCGCCCGTGGCCGTGTGCCGCGAGTGTCGAGCGGCCCGGCCACGACGCGCCGCACGCCAAAGCGCCCACCGCGCGAAGGCCCCTTCATCCGGTTCGGATGCCGGCACACATTCCAGGCGCGTCAAACCGTTGGGGCGATTCGTGGAGTTTCAGCGGCGGTCTGGCCGTCCCCACCAGCGCAAGCTGTGGGGCGGCGCTCGCCGCACCGTGGGGCTGGAACCGGGCGCTGGCGTCAGCCGGCGCGTGGTCGGGCTCGGTTGCCGATGTGGGTGATCCGGCGCGGGGCGGGAAGCGCGAGCCGCCCCCACGAGCCGGCAAGACGGGGGGGGTGGCCGCGCTGGACGTGCCGCGACCGGGCCACAACCCGTGGAACTGCCTGGTCTAGCCCGGCCTCTACGCCGTCCCGTGGCCGTCCTGGCGGTGCGGTACGCGCCGCACCTTGCCGCTCGGCCGCACGCCTAGGTCTCGGGCGCGGGTGGCGGCTGGCCCCTGGGCGGCGCCCCCGACGCCAGGAGCGACCGCGCTCCCCGGCCCGCTCGCCGCCTACGACCGGCAACGGTGCGGGCGCGCGGCGTCAGGGGGCGCTCGCCGGGGCCGACCGCCTGCCGCGTCCCGCTCGCCGAACCGTTCGGGAGCGTGCAAACCGTGATGGTCCCGAGCGGCTCGCCACGGCCGCCAGACGGTGGAAGACCTCGGCGGTGGCGTAGCCGCCGCCCGAACGCACTCGGGGTTGCCGTCGGTTCCCCGGCGCGCGGCCGCCCGGCCGGACCCGCGACGCCAGCGGACGAGGCGCAAGGGAAGGAGCCGGGCGAAGGGGGGAGGGCGCTCGTCGCCCGACTCCCCCGGCGACTGGACCGCAGCGCCGAGGAAGCGCAGCGGAGCGGGACCAGGCGGGTAGGCGGCGCGACCGGCCTGCTACTCGTTGAGGGCAGGGGTCGCCAGGGAAGGCAAGGATCGGGGTGTCGTTGCGCCAGCCACCAGCCGCCGACCGCTCCCAGCGCCCAGCGTGCGCGCCGGGAGCGCGCCGCCCCGCAGGGATGCGCGCCGGTTCCCGTGGTTGGCGGACGTGGGAGCGCGGACAGCGACAGCGCGGTTACGTCGTTACAAATTTGATTTTAATAACGGCTATCACTAGACTAATAATAAATTATTAAAAGAGGTTAAATTATGAGCATCGGACA
>JBDHRB010000309.1:0-3787 GCA_039807355.1 Candidatus Competibacteraceae bacterium | reverse complement strand
AGAAACTCGACCAGTTCATTGGTTTTGACCGGTTTGCGGCAATAGGCTCTGCCGCCGGCCTTGACCGCCTGCAAGCGGGCGGCGAAATCATCGCGGCTGGAGATGAAAATGCTCGGCAGCACATCGCCCAGCTCGGCGTTCAGCGCCGCCAGCGCCTGGGGACCCGCGAAATTGCCTTCGGGAAACATCACGTCCATCACCACCGCTTCCGGGCGTTCGGCGAGAATCGCCTCGCGCAAGCGCATCAGATCGGTGAACGGGGTCACCTGATAGCCAAAACAGGTGAGTTGCGCGGAGAGATGCTGCGTCTGGGCCGGATCATCGTCGCACAGATAGATGCGCTTATGGTTGCGGGCGCTTGGGTTTGCGGGGTCCGGCGCAAATTCGGCGCTGTGTTGAAAATCGACAGCTTGCCGGGGCGCCAGCGGCGGCTCATGGTCGGTACTTAGCGCCTCCAGAGCGACCAGCACCCGTTCCAGCGTTGCGAGCAGCGCTGCGCTGGGTGCGCCTTCGCGGTCGAGCGTCTCGCGCAGCGCCTGTTCGGCGGCGTGCGCCAGGGCGCTGAGTGGGATGAATCCGAACGAGGCGGCAGAGCCTTTCAGGGTGTGGAACAGCAGGTGCAGCGTCTTGAGCAGCTCCAGCGGTTCGTCGCCGGCGGCCAGCTTTTGCAGGTGCGCCCGGATATGGCGCAGCCGTTCTGGAAGCTGCGCCAGAAACGCCTGGCGAAATTGCGCCTTGCGTTCCTCGAAGGATGCGGATTTAGCCGTGGGCATGAGTGCGCCCTGTTCTGAACGCCGGGCCGATCACAGGCGACCCACCAGCGCCGGCAAGGTTTCTTCCAGGGAGGCGTCCTTGAGCAGGCAACCGGCCAGCCCTGGGGCCTGGGTCAGGAGCGGCTGCGGATCGTCGCCGGTGAGCAGCACGAACGGAATGCCCAGGCCCTGGCTGCGCAGTTCCTCGAACAACTCCAGACCACTGAGCAACGGCATGTTCATATCGGAGATCACCAGTTCAATCGTCGGCTCCCCGGCCAGTTGCTCCAGAGCCTCGATCCCGTTTTCCGCGTGCAGGCACTCGTGGCCGATTTCTTCGAGAATGGCCGCGGCCATTTCCCTGGACAGGGCATCATCATCGACGATCAGAATGCGCATGTTTTCATCCTGTGTGAGGCTGGAGACTAACCCAGCAGATTCCGCAACGCTCCGATCAGGCTCGACTGATCGAAAGCGCCCTTGACGATGTAGGCGTCGGCGCCCACCTGAATGCCGCGCCGCTTGTCCTCCTCTTTCTCGCGGGAGGTAATGATGATAATCGGCGTGGTCCGATATTTGGCGTTTTCCCGCAGCCGGGCGGTCAGGGAGAAGCCGTCCAGGCCGGGCATTTCCACATCGGTCAGCACCGCGTCAAACTGGCCGCCCAGGGCCTTTTGCCAGCCATCCAGGCCGTCCTCGGCCAGGGTCACCCGGTAACCATAAGCTTCCAGCACTTCTTTTTCGATCTCCCGGGTGTTCAGGGAATCGTCCACCACCAGCAGATGGTAGTCGCGGTGCGGCGCTGGCGCTTGCGGGCGGACATTCAGATTCGCCGCCTGACGGGTGCGCCGCGCCGCCTCCAGCAGCGCCGGCGCTTGCAAAACGCTGACCAATTCATTAGCGCCGGTGACCACCAGACCGCCAGCCAGACCATTGCCGCGCAGCAGTTCCGGCAGGGGTTTAATGACCCGCTCGCGCTCATCGAGAAATCGCTCGATGATTAGACCCAACTTGGCTTGACCGACGCCGATCACCGCGACTTGCTGTATCGCCGCGCTCTGCGCCGCGCCCGATCCAGGCAGGCCGAGCAGTTCGCCGAGCGCGATCAACGGCACAAATTCATTGCGCAACACCAGGGCTGGCCGTTCTGCCACGCTGATGGTTTCCGCCAGCGGCACCTGGAGCAGCTCGACCACATAATGGGCAGTCAGGCCGAAGGTCTGGCCGGCGGCTTGCAACAGCAGCACCCGACTCAGCGCCAGTGACTGGGCGAGATGCAAGGTGAAGGTGACGCCCTGGCCCGGCGTGCTGGACACCGACACCGCGCCGCGCAGATCGTCGGTCAGGGTGCGCTTCACCGCGTCCAGCCCGACGCCGCGCCCGGACAAATCGGTGATGATGGCGCTGGTGCTCAGGCCGGGCTGGAAAATCAGCTCGGCGACCTGATCATCGCTGAGGCTGCTACCCAGCGCCGGGTCGATGAGTTGTTTCTGCACCGCTTTGGCGAGAATTTTCTCCCGATCCAGGCCGCGCCCGTCGTCGGCGATTTCGATGATGATGCCTGCGCCTTCCTGGCGGGCGCTCAAGCGAATCCGGCTGATCGGCGGCTTGCCCTGCGCCCGGCGCTGGTCAGGAGTTTCCAGACCATGATCAACCGCGTTGCGCAGCAGATGGGTCAGGGCATCGCTCAGGCGGTCGATCATTTGCCGATCCAACTCGATCTCGCCGCCGCTGACTTCGCAGCGCACCTCCTTGCCGAGGCTGTGAGCCAGTTCGCGGACGCTGCGCACCGCTGGTTCAAACACCATATTCAGCGGCAACAGGCGCATCACCAGCGCCCGGTCGTTGAGGCCGCTGGCCAGGCGCTCTTGCTCTTGCACATCGTCGCGCAGGGCGACGCAGAAGCGGCGCAGGCGCTGCACCTGTTCGACCAGCGTCGCCGGCGGTTGTGCGCCGCTGGCGGCCAACAGCGCCTGAGCGCCGCGTTCCAGGGTTCGGGCTTCGAGCAGGCGTTGCTGCAATTTGACCTGGTTGGAGATGACCTCGCCCATCCACTTGACCAGATCATCCAGCTTGTCCAGACGCACCCGCACCGTATCCGGCAGACGCTGGGCCGGCGGCGCACTTGGATTTGCAGCCAGTTCGCCGGATTGATTCGCTTCAGCCGGCGGCGCGGCGGGACTCGGCGGGATTGACGTCGCGCTGCAAGCCGGGTCATGGGTGAGCGCCTGGCGCAGGGCGGCGCTCAAGGCCGGGTCTGGCGGCGGCAAGGCGCTGCCGACCTGTTCCACCTGCTCAACCAGGGCGCTGATCGCATCGACGCCGCGCAGCAACAGGCTGCTCAAGGCCGGGCTGTAGGTTTGCTGGCCGTCGCGCAGCGCCCCAAGCACATCTTCCAGTTGATGGGCGATTTCGCTGATCGCGGTCAATTTGAGCATCCGCGCCGAACCTTTAATGGTATGCGCCGAGCGGAACAGGGCGTTGAGCGTTTCGCCGTCCGCCGCGCCGCGTTCCAGCGTCGCCAGGCCGGTTTCCAGACGGGTCAGGTGATCGCGGGCTTCGCCGACGAAGCGGCTGAGGAATTTTTGCAGGTCCAGAGCCATGTGCGCCTCAATCCGCTGCGTCGCCGAGGCGGGAGAGTTGGGTTCTGCACAGGAAGCGCAGGTCGGGAATCGACACCGCCAACGGCAACAGGCTAATGGCGCGTAGCGCCTGGGCGCTGTCTTCGAGCTGGCGCAGGACGATGCGGTATTCGCGGCAGGCTAAATCGGCCTGATCGGTTTCTCGATACAATTCAGCGAGATGATAATGGGCCAGCCAGCCATCGGGGCGGTGATAAACCGCCTGGCGAAAGTGCTGAATGGCGCTTTGCGGGTCGCCGCGCAGTCGGGCGATCCGGCCTTGCAGGATCAGGGCGTCGGCGCACCAGGGGTCCAGAGCCAGCACCCGCTGCGCCGCCGCCGCCGCCCCAGCCGCATCGCGCCGCTCCAGCCGCAGTTGTCCCTGAAGCAGCAGGCTTTCCAGCGGCGGGGGGG
>JBDHRB010000308.1:0-3789 GCA_039807355.1 Candidatus Competibacteraceae bacterium | reverse complement strand
GCCGGTCAGGTTTGGGGGATGTTGATGAATGGCGGGGCGATTATTTCGCAAGGGATGATCTACCACGAACCCAACACGAATTGGCAAATTCTCGCTGCTCGTGATTTCAACGGTGATGGTAAAGCTGATTTACTCTGGCGCAACAGTGCCACGGGTCAAGTCTATCTGATGCCGATGAGCGGACTCACTATTGCCGGTGGGGCGATGATCCATCACGAACCGAATCTGGCCTGGAATATTGTTGCCGTAGGTGATTTCAACAACGACCAACGGAATGATCTGATCTGGTGGAACCAGAACACCGGTCAGGTTTGGGGTATGTTGATGAATGGTTACTTCATTAGCACGCAGGGGCTGTTCTACCACGAGCCGAACACCGCCTGGCGCATTGTGTCCAGTGGTGATTACACCGGCGACGGCAACGCCGATCTACTCTGGCGCAACAGCCAGACTGGGCAGATTTACGAAATGCCGATGAATGGACTGACTGTTGCCGGCGGTGCCGTGATTTACCAAGAAGCCAATGCCGACTGGCGGATCGTCGCGGATGCGGAAACCTCTCGTTTGCCGCCGCCGAGTCGTTCATTGCCGGGCGCGAGCCGGTTTGCGCCGCTGGAGGGTGAACCGCTCAATCTCTATCAACCCTTCGACGGCGAACCGGTCAATCCAGGCGCACTGCCTGCACCGTGATCCGTCGCTGCCCATCACAACCCCGCTTCGGCGGGGTTTTTTGATGGATTTATGAAATAATTAACCGATTAGAGCCAGGAGAGTGAGGCAATGAACAAGTGGGTAGGTGGGATCGTAGGCGTTGCGGTCATCGCAGCGGCGGGCGTAACCGGCGCGGCGTACTGGTCAGGATTACAGGCGGAACGCTGGTATGAAGAAGGGCTGGCGGAGAGCGCCAAAAACGGTAACGTCAAATTAAGTACGGTTCGCTATGAACGCGGGCTGTTCTCCTCGCAGATCGTCACTCGCGTGGAAATCGCCAGGCCGGAAGGCGGCGATGCCCCCGATCCGTCCTTCTCGATTCGCCAGCAGGTCTATCATGGCCCAGTGCCGCTGGCGGGTTGGGGAACGGTGCCGATGCGCCTGACCGGCGCGGTCGTGCGGGCGACCTTGGACCCGGACAGCAGTGACTGGACCCGGCAACTGGCGAAGTGGTACGGCAATCAGGAACCCATTCTGGCGGTTTCGCAAATCGGCTTCGACGGGGCCAGCGTAACTCAGCTCACCATGCCGGCGCTGGCGTTAAAGGACGTTGACGATTTGCAACGTCTCGATTATTCCGGGTTGCAGGGCCAATTCCAGGTCGGGCCGAAAAATACGACGGTGCAGGGCAACCTGACCATCGCCAGCCTGGAAATGGTTGGTCAACCCCAAGCCGCCAGCGAGGAACAGCCCGCAACCGGCGGCGGTCAGGTCAATCTGCGCGATCTGACCCTGAGCCTCAATCAGCGCAAGGGACCTTTCAATCTGCTGTTCGGTGAATCGACCTTCAAGATCGCCGAGTTGCGCGCCCAAGATCCCACCTCCGGTTCGCCGTTGGTTGTGACCGGCCTGAGTCTGACCGGCGCAATGACCCAGCAGAATCCGCAACAAGTCGCCGGTGAAGTGCGGATCACTGCCGACCAGGTGACTGTCGATCAAGATCGCGGAACCGGCAGTTTGCATCTGGCGTTGCGCAATCTGGACGGCGCAACGGTCGAGAAGCTCGAACAATGGCAGCAGAAAGTTTCCAGCCAGCCGGATGATCCGCAGGCGTTGAATGAAGCGCTGGCGCTGGTGAAAACCCTGCTCGCCGGCAAGCCGGAATTTGTGCTGGATACCCAGGCGAAAATGACCCAGGGTGATTGGCAGGGCCAACTGACGCTGAATTTCCAGGACTTCAACGAAGCGAACCTGCTGCAAGACCCGACCAGCCTGTTGGGCGCACTGGAAAAAGGCACTGCCGATGCAGCCGCGTCCAAGACTCTGGTTGAACAAATGCTGACCGATCAGAAGGTTGAGGAATTACAGTCTCAGGCGGCGGGGCAGGAGCCACCAGTTGATGCGCAGGCGCTGCGCAGCCAGGCGGCAGAGCAGGTCAACCAGCAGTTGCAGGGATTGATTGCCGCCGGCTTTATCAAGCTGGACGGGGATCGCTATGTGACGAGCGCCCGTTTCGCTGATGGCAAACTGTTTGTAAATAATCAGGAAATTCCCTTGGCATCGCCAGCGGCGGGAAGCGGCGAGGCTACGCCCATCGAGCCGGACGCCGCTGAACAGGATGAGTCCGAAGCCGTCATCCCGGCGCAACCCGACGGTGGGACTGAAGAACCGGCGCAGTAATCGACATGGCCGAATTTGCTCAAGTATTGAGCCGCCTTCCTCAGCCGTTACAGCCGGAAGTCGCCGGTTACTGGGAGGGGCTGCAAACCGCTTCCCGGTCTGCCGGCATTGCGCTGCCGGCAGACGCGGTACTGGAATCGCTGCTCCCGGTCTGGGCGTGCAGTGAATTTGTCGCCCGGGCCTGCATCCGCGAACCAGCGTTACTGGCTGATTTATCCGACAGCGGCGATTTAACGGCGGCGTATGCGCCAGGCGACCTGGCGGAACGGCTGGAACAGCGGCTGGCGGATGTCATCGATGAAGAGCAACTCGCCAGTGTTTTGCGCCAGTTCCGCCGCCGGGAAATGGTGCGCATCGCCTGGCGCGATCTGGCCGGATTGGCTGGGTTGACGGAGACCCTCGGCGATTTGACCGATCTGGCGGATGTGGCGGTGAATGCGGCGCTCCATCGGCTCCATGCCTGGCAAAGCCAGCGCTATGGCCAACCGCGTGATGCGGACGGTCAAGCGCAACGGTTGGTCGTGCTGGGCATGGGCAAGCTGGGCGGTCGTGAACTCAACTTCTCCTCAGACATTGATCTGATTCTCACTTATCCGCAGCAGGGTGAAACCGACGGTCCGCGCCCGATCAGTAATGAGGAATTTTTCCGCCGGCTGGGGCAGCGTTTGAGCAAGGTTCTGGCGGAACTGACCCCTGATGGCTTCGTTTTCCGCGTTGATTTGCGCCTGCGCCCGTTCGGCGATGCGGGACCTATCGCACTGTCATTTGCCGCTTTCGAGGACTATTACCAGCATCACGGTCGAGACTGGGAACGCTACGCGATGATTAAGGCGCGGGTGATCGCTGGCGATATGCAGGCGGGAGAGCAGTTGTTGGCCGGATTGCGCCCGTTCGTCTATCGCCGCTATCTGGATTACCACGCCTTTGAAGCATTGCGCAGCATGAAGGCGATGATTGCCCAAGAAGTCGAACGCAAGGGGATGCAGCGCAACGTCAAGCTGGGGCCGGGCGGCATCCGCGAGATCGAATTTATCGGTCAGGCGTTTCAACTGATTTACGGCGGGCGGGAGCCGGCGTTGCGGGAGCGCAGTATTTTGCGCGTGCTGGAGGCCTTGGCCGCCAGCAGCCGTTTGCCGGAAACCGCAGTGGAGCGTCTGAAAGCCGCCTACGAGTTCCTGCGCCGGGTGGAAAACCGCCTGCAAGCCTGGGCGGATCGGCAAACCCATGATTTGCCGGAGGAGGAGTTAGCCAAACTGCGGCTGGCCTTCGCCATGGGCTATCCCGGTTGGGGCGCATTCGTCCAGGAACTGGCGCGGCATGTCGAAGCGGTCACGCAGCAATTTACCCTGGTGTTTGGCGGGGCGGACGCAGCACCTGCCGGGAGCGGACTGGCGGAACTGTGGCGGGAAGCGTTCGATGAAGCCAGCGCCCTGACGCATTTGGCGGAACACGGCTTCG
>JBDHRB010000307.1:0-3800 GCA_039807355.1 Candidatus Competibacteraceae bacterium | reverse complement strand
AATTACGTCGGCTGTCTACTCTGGATTCGCTGACCGGCCTGCTCAACCGTCGCCAGTTTTTCACCTTGGCCCAGCAGGAGTACGAGCGCTTCCGCCGCTATCATCGACCGTTGGCGCTGATCATGGCCGATATTGATTACTTCAAGCCGGTTAACGATCAGCACGGTCATCTGGTCGGCGATCAGGTGTTGCAGCAAGTCGCGGAAACGCTCCAGCGCAATCTGCGCCAGGTGGATATTCTCGGTCGCTATGGCGGCGAAGAGTTTGTCATCGTGCTGCCGGAAACCGACACGGCGACAGCGCAAGCGTTGGCCGAGCGGTTACGGGCGGCGATTGCCCAAGCCGTGGTGGTGACCGCGCAGGGCGCGGTGTCGGTAACGCTCAGTCTGGGCGTGGCGGCGATCAGCGACGGCCATCCGATGAGCCTGGAGCGGTTGCTGGACAGCGCCGACCAGATGCTCTACCAGGCCAAACAGGCCGGTCGAAACTGTGTCCGGGTCTGGGATGTGACCGCTGACCCGCTTCCCTAAGCGCCCACCGGTAAAGCCGCCGGTGTTGGCGAAACCGTCGCTGCGTATAATCCGCTTTTCGGTTCTTGAAGGATGAGCATGTCATGGCGAAGTACGATGTTTATGGAATTGGCAATGCGCTGGTGGATATGGAATATGAGGTTGAGCCTGCCGATCTGGAGGCGCTGGGCATCGACAAGGGTGTGATGACCCTGGTCGATGAAGAGCAACAGTTGCGCATGATGGCGCATCTGGCCGCGCATCCGCATCAGCGCAGTTCCGGCGGATCAGCGGCCAATTCGATGATCGCCGTCCGTCAGTTTGGCGGGAGCAGCTTCTACTCCTGCAAGGTGGCCGGGGACGAACTCGGCCATTTTTATATGAAGGACCTGATCGACGGCGGGGTGGACACCAATCAGCACACCGAAAAGGAAGCCGGTCATACCGGGCGCTGCGTGGTGCTGGTGACCCCGGACAGCGACCGCACCCTTTGCACTTTTCTGGGCATCAGCAGCGGCTTGTCCGCCAAGGAACTGGTCGAGGATGCGCTGCGCGATTCCAGCTATTTCTACATGGAAGGCTATCTGGTCACGTCGGACGCGGCCCGCCAGGCTTGCGTCGAGGCCAAGCGCATCGCCGAAGGCTCCGGGGTGAAAACCGCGCTGTCGCTGTCCGACCCGAACATGGTGCGTTTTTTCAAAACCGGCCTGCTGGAGATGATCGGCAGCAGTGTCGATTTGCTGTTCGCCAATGAGGACGAGGCCAAGGGCATGGCTGGCGTCGCCGATTTGCCGGGCGCGGTGGATTACCTGAAAACGTTGAGCCGCGAGTTTGTTATCACCCGGGGCGGGCAGGGCGCACTGGTCTGGAACGGTCAAGCGTTGAGCGAGATTGCGCCGGTCAAGGTGCAGGCGCTGGATACGGTCGGCGCGGGCGATATGTTCGCCGGGGCGTTTCTCTATGGGCGTTGCCGGGGCTGGACTCACGGTCAGGCCGGCGCTTTGGCCTCGGCGGCGGCGGCCCGGCTGGTGACCGAGCTTGGCCCGCGCATGGCGGCGCATGAGACGCGGGCCGTTTTGCAAAGATTTAACGTTTAGCCGGCCATCAGCAGCCGTCCGGCCATCAACACGACCACTGTGAGGAACACCGGGCGGATGAACGGCGCGCCATAGCGAATCGCGCTGTGTGCGCCGATGAGCGCGCCGATCATCAACAATCCGCCCATGCTCAGGCCCAGCGCATAGTCGATGTTGCCAAACAGCATGAAGGTGAACAGGGCGGTGATGTTGCTGATGAAATTCATCAAGCGGGCGACGCCGGCGGCGGCGACCAATTCCAGATGGAAGAGCCGGGTCGCCGCCGCCATCCAGAATGCCCCGGCTCCGGGGCCGATAAAGCCGTCGTAAAAGCCAATGATCAGGCCGGTGATTCCTTGCAAACCGGCTCCGCGAGGTGCGCTGGATGCCGCCGGGTGAGCAACCGGCGCGGCGCGGCGCGGCCAGAGCAAATAAGCTGCCGCCAGCAGAATCGCCAGCGGCAGCAGTTTTTTCAGCACGCCGGCGCTGATCAGGTAAATCAACACCGCGCCGATTCCCGCGCCGACCAAGGTAGCGAAGCTCATCACCCGCCACTGCGCCGGTTGCAATAAACCCTTGCGCATGAAGGTCAGGGACGCGCTGAAGGTGCCGAAGGAGCCGATCAGTTTGTTGGTGCCGATCACCAGATGCGGCGGCAGTCCGGCCCCCAGCAGCGCCGGCATGACCAGCATCCCGCCGCCGCCGGCGATAGCGTCGATGAAGCCGGCCAGCAACGCCGCGCCGCCCAGCCCCAGCAGCGTGGCGACATCCAGAGACAGTTCCACGCGCCGCGCTTAGTACAGCAGCCGGGTCAGAATGCCCTGATAAATCCGGCTGAGGCGCTCCAGATCGTCCACTGCCACCTGTTCATTGATTTTGTGAATGGTGGCGTTGAGCGGCCCCAGTTCAATGACCTGAGCGCCGGTCGGGGCGATGAAACGACCGTCGGAGGTGCCGCCGCTGGTGGATAATTCCGCTCGCTGACCGGTTTCGGCGTGAATGGCGTCCGCCGCCGCTGCGACCAACGCGCCGGGCGGGGTGAAAAACGGCATTCCCGACAGACTCCAGCTCAAATTAGATTGGAAGATCTGCCCGGTTTTGATCTCTTCGTTCAACAACGCGGTGTCCAGGATCAGCCGGACGCGCTCCTGAAGCTGTTCGACCGTCACGGCCGGCGAGAAGCGGAAATTGAACAGCAATTCCAGATCGCCGGGAATGACGTTGACCGCGCCGGTTCCGCCATGCAGGTTGGACATCTGGAAAGAGGTCGGCGGGAAATGCACATCGCCCTGATCCCAGACTTCATCGGCCAGCGCAGTCAGGAGCGGGCCAATCGCGTGCAGGGGATTCTGCGCCAGGTGCGGGTAGGCGACGTGACCTTGCACGCCGCGCAGGAGCAGCCGGCCATTCAGCGAGCCGCGCCGGCCAATTTTTATCGTATCGCCGAGCTGCGCGGTGCAGGACGGCTCGCCGACCAGACACCAGCGGATTTTCTCGCCGCGCCGCTCCAACTCTTCCACGACCTTGACCGTGCCATTGACCGCCGCGCCTTCTTCATCGCTGGTGAGCAGGAACGCCAGAGAGCCATGCAGTTGCGGGCGGTCAGCCAGAAAGCGTTCAACGGCGGTGAGCATCGCCGCCAGACTGCCTTTCATGTCCGCCGCGCCGCGCCCGTAGAGGTTGCCGTCGCGGATTTCCGGGGCGAATGGCGCGGATTGCCATTGATCGAGCGGGCCGGGCGGTACGACATCGGTGTGGCCGGCGAAGACAAACAGCGGTTCGGCATCGCCGTAACGCGCCCAGCAGTTGTCCACCTCGCCAAAGCGCAGGCGCTCGATGCGGAAACCGAGCGCGGCGAGACGGGCGCTTAACAATTCCTGGCAGCCGGCGTCATCGGGGGTGATGGAAGGACGGCGGATCAATTCCATGGCCAGCGCCAGAGTGGCGGTCACGGAAAAGGCGGGATGATGAGTGACGACGCCGTGCGGCGTCTCATTGGTCAACGGCAGGCACAGCACATATTCGTCGGGAACGCCGGGGACGATCAGCGCAGGATTGCGCCGAAAGCCGAAGCGTTGGTAGTAGTTCGGGTCGCCGACCAGCACGCAGCCGTGCGCACCCTGTTGGCGCAGCGCGTTCAGGCCGTCCTCAACCAGTTGCCAGCCGATCCCTTGCCGCTGTCGCTCTGGGGAGACGGCGAGGGGTCCTAGCGTGA
>JBDHRB010000306.1:0-3802 GCA_039807355.1 Candidatus Competibacteraceae bacterium | reverse complement strand
CGCTGAACAAGGCAAGCTCGATCCGGTGATTGGCCGCGATGATGAAATCCGCCGCACCATTCAGGTTTTGCAACGGCGCACCAAGAACAATCCGGTGCTGATCGGCGAGCCGGGCGTGGGCAAAACCGCAATTGTCGAGGGCCTGGCCCAGCGCATCATCAACGGCGAAGTGCCGGAGGGTTTGAAAAACAAGCGGGTGCTGGCGCTGGACATGGGCGCTTTGATCGCCGGGGCCAAGTTTCGCGGCGAATTCGAGGAGCGGCTCAAGGCGGTATTGAAAGACCTGGCGAAACAGGAAGGACAGATCATCCTGTTCATCGACGAGCTGCACACCATGGTCGGCGCGGGCAAGGCCGAGGGTTCGATGGACGCCGGCAACATGCTCAAGCCGGCGCTGGCCCGGGGCGAGCTGCACTGCATCGGCGCGACGACGCTGGATGAATACCGCAAATATGTGGAAAAGGACGCGGCGCTGGAGCGGCGCTTTCAGAAAGTGCTGGTCAACGAGCCGAGCGTCGAAGACACCATTGCCATTCTGCGCGGGCTGAACGAACGCTATGAAGTGCATCACGGCGTGGAAATTACCGATCCGGCGATTGTCGCCGCCGCCACGCTCTCGCACCGCTACATCACCGACCGCAATTTGCCGGACAAGGCGATTGATCTGGTCGATGAAGCCGGCAGCCGCATCCGCATGGAAATCGACTCCAAGCCGGAGGAAATGGATCGGCTGGAACGGCGGCTGATCCAGCTCAAGATCGAGCGCGAGGCGTTGAAGAAGGAAAGCGACGAAGCCTCGAAAAAACGCCTGGAGTTGCTGGAGCAGGAAATCGCCAAGCTGGAGCGCGAGTTCCACGATCTGGAAGAGGTGTGGAAAGCGGAAAAGCTGGCGCTGCACGGTTCGGCGCAGGTCAAGGAGGAGCTGGAACGGGCGCGGCTGGAGCTGGACGCGGCGCGGCGGGCCGGTGATTTGGCGCGGATGTCGGAATTGACCTACGGGCGCATTCCCGATCTGGAACGACGCCTGGCCCAGGCCACTGCCGCTGAGGTTGGTCAATTCAAGTTGCTGCGCAACAAGGTCACGGATGAGGAAATTGCCGAGGTGGTTTCCAAATGGACCGGGATTCCGGTGGCGAAGATGCTGGAAGGCGAGCGCGAAAAGCTGCTGCGCATGGAGGAAGCGATTCAGCGCCGGGTGGTCGGCCAGGACGAGGCGGTGAAAGCGGTATGCGATGCGATTCGCCGCGCTCGCGCCGGGCTATCCGATCCGCGCCGCCCCAATGGTTCTTTCCTGTTCCTCGGCCCCACCGGAGTCGGCAAAACCGAATTGTGCAAGGCGCTGGCGGCGTTCCTGTTCGATACCGAAGAGGCGCTGGTGCGCATCGACATGTCCGAGTTTATGGAAAAGCACTCGGTGGCGCGGATGATCGGCGCACCGCCCGGTTATGTCGGCTACGAGGAAGGCGGCTATCTGACCGAAGCGATCCGGCGCCGGCCCTACAGCGTGATTTTGCTCGATGAAATCGAGAAAGCGCATCAGGACGTGTTCAACGTGTTGTTGCAGGTGCTGGACGATGGGCGGCTGACCGACGGTCAGGGGCGCACCGTAGACTTTCGCAATACCGTCATCGTCATGACCTCGAATCTCGGCTCGCAGATGATTCAGGAACTGGCGGCGCAAGAGAATTACCCGCTGATGAAGAGCATGGTCATGGCGCAGGTCGCCGATCATTTCCGCCCGGAATTTATCAACCGCATTGATGAAGTCGCGGTCTTTCATCCGCTGGGCCGGGCGCAGATTCGCGCCATTGCTGACATTCAAATCGGCTTGCTGCGCCAGCGCCTGGCTGAACGACAAATCGGCCTGGAGATCAGCGCAGCGGCGCTGGATTGGCTGGGCGAGGCCGGTTTCGATCCGGTCTACGGTGCCCGACCGCTGAAGCGGGCGATTCAGCAGGCGCTGGAAAATCCGCTGGCGCAGCGGATTCTCGCCGGTGAGTTCAGCCCCGGCGATACGGTCGCGGTGGACGCCGGGCCAGACGGATTGAGCTTCGGCAAACACCGCGCCATCCGCCTGGAAAAATAGCCAAACCGGCTTGGACAAACCCTGCTCCGGCAGGGTTTTTTGCTTGTCCCGTCGGGCGCATTGCCGGACAATGCAGCGTCGTTAACTCACAAGCATCTCATCCAATCCGCGAGGTAAAACAGCGTGAAACGGCGCGTGCGCAAGGCGGTTTTTCCCGTCGCCGGTCTGGGAACCCGGTTCCTGCCGGCCACCAAGGCCAGTCCCAAAGAAATGCTCCCGATTGTGGACAAACCGCTGATTCAATACGCGGTTGAAGAAGCGGTGGCGGCGGGAGTAGACACCCTGGTGTTCATCATTGGCCGCACCAAGAACGCCATTGCCGATCATTTCGACAAGGCCTACGAACTGGAAGTCGAACTGGAAACCCGTGGCAAAACCGACCTGCTCAACGTAGTGCGCAACATCGTGCCGAAAGGCGTGGAATGCGTTTACGTCCGTCAGGCCGAGGCGCTGGGTTTGGGCCACGCGGTGCTCTGCGCCCGCCCGGTGGTCGGCAATGAGCCGTTCATGGTCATCCTCGCCGACGATCTAATCGAAGACGACGCCCAGGAAGGCGGGACGATGGGCCAGATGGTGCGCCATTTCAACAAGTACCAGTGTTCGATCCTCGGTGTCGAGCGGGTGCCGCCGTCCGAAACCAACAAATACGGCATCGTGCATCCACTGCCCTTTGCCACCCGCCTGAGCAATGTCGATGGCATCGTCGAAAAGCCCAAGCCGGAAAACGCCCCGTCCGATCTGGCGGTGGTGGGCCGCTACATCCTGACTTCGCGGATTTTCGATCTGCTCGAACACATTCCGCGTGGGGCCGGCAACGAAATCCAGCTCACCGACGGCATCGCCGCGCTGATTAATGAAGAACAGGTACTGGCCTATGAATTTTTCGGGCGCCGCCATGACTGCGGCAGCAAGCTCGGTTATCTGGTGGCGACGGTCGAATATGGTCTGCGTCATCCCGAATTGGGCGAACGCTTCCGCGCCTATCTGCACGCTTCCGGCGCTCTGGTGAATGACTCCGCGCCGGACGCCAGCTAACCGGCGCTGCGCCGGGCGCGAGCTTGTAGAAAACCCTTTAATTGATGGCATTGATTGACGGAATACTGAACGGGAGTCACTGGCATGTCCCAAGGATTACTGATTTTAAACGCCGGCTCATCCAGCATTAAATTCTCGGTCTTCGCCCTGCCGGCGCATGGCGGCGAGCTGGAACTGGTGTGTCGCGGCCTCCAGGAAAACCTCGGCGAGGATAGTCCGCATTTCAAGGCGTTCGATCATGCGGGACAGGTGCTGACCGACGTTCATCTCACTGCGCGCAAACAGGGGCCGGAATTGCGCCGTCGCGCCTCCGATGCGCCGGTCACCGCCGCTGCGCCGCCCGCCGCGCCGGCTTCCACGATTTACGACCATCAGGCCGCGCTGCGCGATCTGCTGGCCTGGCTGAAGGACACGCCCGGTCTGCCCGAAGTGGTCGCGGTAGGGCATCGCGTGGTGCATGGCGGCGAGGAATACAGCGATCCGCAGTTATTGACCCCGGAAATCATCGCTCGCCTGGCGCATTTCGTCCCGCTGGCCCCGTTGCATCAACCGCATAATCTGGCCGGCATTCATGCTTTAAAAGCAGTGCGGCCCGATTTACCGCAAGTCGGCTGCTTTGACACCGCGTTCCACTATGTCCAGCCGGAGTTGGCCAAGCTGTTCGCCCTGCCGCACGTCTAT
>JBDHRB010000305.1:0-3820 GCA_039807355.1 Candidatus Competibacteraceae bacterium | reverse complement strand
CAAACTGGAAGCCCTGGAAAAACAGGTTGCGGATCTGGAGGCGAAAGCCGCTGGCGGCAAGCGGCGCAAGACCCCTGAGAAGGCCGCTGAAGCGGAAGACGGCGAAGCTCCCTGCGCCTAATCGGTGCAACAAACCTCTGCGCGAATCGCCATGTCTCTCGCTCTGGTTTATACCCGCGCCCAGGTCGGCATCGACGCGCCGCTGGTCAGCGTCGAAGTCCACCTGTCAGGCGGCCTGCCCGGACTGTTCATCGTCGGCCTGCCAGAGGCGGCGGTTAAGGAAAGCAAGGATCGGGTGCGCGGCGCGATCCAGAACAGCGGTTTCGAGTTTCCGGCCCGGCGCATCACCATCAATCTGGCCCCCGCCGATTTGCCCAAGGAAGGCGGGCGCTTCGATCTGCCGATAGCCCTCGGTCTGCTGGCCGCTTCCGGCCAGATTCCCCGCGAGCGGCTCGCTCAGTACGAAATGCTCGGCGAACTGGCGCTGGGCGGCGAATTGCGGCGGATTCGCGGGGTGTTGCCGGCCATGCTGGCCTGTCGCGCCGCCGGACGCACCCTGCTGGTTCCCAGCGACAACGCCGAAGAAGCGATGCTGGTCAGCGGGGCGCGGGTGCTGGGCGCGGCGCACTTGCTGGAAGTCTGCCGGCAACTGGCGACCGGCAATGCTTTGCAACCGCCGGTTGCGCCGCCGCGAACGCCGCTGGCGGCGGTTCTGGAGCGGGATTTAAGCGATGTGCGCGGCCAGGCCCATGCCAAGCGGGCGCTGGAAATCGCCGCGGCTGGCGGTCATAACCTGCTGTTGATCGGTCCGCCGGGCACTGGCAAAACCATGCTGGCCAGCCGGCTGCCCGGCATCCTGCCGCCGTTGCGTGAGGAGGAGGCGCTGGAGACCGCGGCCGTCGCTTCGGTCAGTATGCAGGGTCTGGATTTGAAACAGTGGGGAGTGCGGCCATTTCGCGCCCCGCATCACACCGCTTCCGGCGCGGCGCTGGTCGGCGGCGGCGGTCAGCCCCGGCCCGGCGAGATTTCCCTGGCGCATCACGGCGTGCTGTTTCTCGACGAATTGCCGGAATACGACCGGCATGTGCTGGAGGTGCTGCGCGAACCGCTGGAGTCGGGGCGGATCAGTATTTCCCGCGCTGCGCGTCAGGCGGACTTTCCCGCCCGCTTTCAACTGGTTGCGGCGATGAATCCCTGTCCCTGCGGTTATCTGGGCGATGCCGAGCGGCGTTGCGCCTGCGGTCAGGAACAGGTGCGCCGCTACCGGGCGCGGGTGTCGGGGCCGCTGATCGACCGGATCGACCTGCATATTGAAGTGCCCCGGCTGGCGCATCGGGCGCTGCGCGGCGACCTCCCGGAGGAAAGCAGCGCCACGGTGCGTCAACGGGTTTGCGCCGCCCGCGACCGGCAGTTGCAGCGGGCCGGCAAACCGAACAGCGCATTGAACGTTCCTGAAATTGAACGCGACTGCACGTTAAGTGAAGCCGATCATCTGCTGCTGGAACGCGCCCTGGAGCGGTTGGGATTGTCGCCGCGTGCGTATCACCGGATTTTAAAGGTGGCCCGCACGATCGCCGATCTGGCCGGCAGCGCCGCGATTAAAACCGCGCATCTGACCGAAGCGATCAGCTATCGGGCGTTGGACCGCAGCGCGTTGCGTTAGCCGGCCTGGACGAATGCTCCCCAGCCCAGATCATCCAGGTTGACCATGCGCCGCCGACTGTATTCAAACAGGACATCGCGGGTGCGGCGTTTGACGAAACCGGGGTCGAGGTTGGGAAAGTCCAGAAAGCGTTGGGTGGTTTGCAGCAGATCGGCCCGCTCGCCGGTGTCGGCGTTGATGAAGGAATGCAGGCCGTCACTGGATACGGCTACGGTGGGAAAAGTCGTCAGATTGAAGCTGAATGCGGTCGGCGCATCGTAAGACGCTTGGCGCAGGGTCGCGCTGTTGTCATGGAGGTAATGGACGCTCTGGGCGATGCGCGGATCGCCAATGGCTTCCCGGTACAAGGCCAGGCGCTCGCCGTCCAGCAGGTAGCTCAGGTAGTAGGGCGCATTTTCGGCGTATTCCACCTGAATCGCCGCCACGTCGCCGGCGCGGTTGCGGGTGGCGATGCAGCCATCGCCATACAGATGAACGTACACGGTGTCATCGACGCACCAGGCGACCAACAGCGTGGCGTCCAGCACTCCTTCATCCAGTCCCAGATCACGCGCTTGTCGGGCGGCGCGGCGAATAATCCGTCGGCCCAGCCGCCAATGGCGGGCGGCTTGTCCCGCCTCATCGCAGTCACCCAGGGCGAACTGCGGCAACAGGCGGCGAGCGTTCAAGGTCAGCAGCCGTGCGCCCAGATCGCTGTCCGGGGCCGCAGAACAGCCATCCGCCAAAATGATGTAGGGAAAGGGTTGGCGGCCCTGGCAAACATAGTCTTCGCAGAACAGATGCAGTTTGCCGATGGTGTAATAGGCGTCTAAATGGAGGGTCATCGGAGCCGGCTCAGGCTAGGAATTCGCTGGATTGCACGATTCTCATGCCGCGCCGCTTCATGTCGGTCAGAAACTCATAAGCGACTTTCTCAAACCCCGGCACCGGCGAACTGGTGTCTTCGAGCAGCACCAGCTTGCGCACGCTTTCCTCGCCAAAGTGATCGGTGATGTCGCGCACCGTGTTGGCGACGCAATGCGACAGCGCCTGCCCGGACAAGGCCACGATATCGGCTTTTTCCAGGGTCTGGATCAGCCGGACATTGATTTGCGTCGAGGGATCGTTCGGGTCGGGCACGTCGGCCTGCACCGCTGAATAATGCTCAGTCCACGGGTTGTACCCCTTGATGTGATAATCGACTCTGGCCCAGCGCCGTTCTTCCCAGCGCCGCAGCGCGGCGTTGACCACCGGAATCACGTTATGGCCCCAGGTGCCGACCAGGCAATGCGGCGGCCAGATAGTCAGGACGTAACGGTGGTTATCGCGCAGGGCGCAGACATAATCCAGCGCCCGCTGTTGAAACTTCGGCTGCACCGGTCGCCAGCGTTGCTCCTCGACATCCGCGACGGTGATCTGGGTAAACGGCGCGGGCGGACGCCCCTCCGGGTCTACCCAGAACATCGGGTGGGAAATATCCAGCAACTGGTGGGTGTCGAGCGTCACATGGATATCGTCGATGCGCTCGCCGAGTCGATCCAGCAAGCCGGCCAGGCGTGCGGCGTCGGCGCTGGCGCCCGGCACCGGCAGCGCCGCGCCTGGCGCATCGCTGAAGTCGTTCTGCGGATCGATGATGAGAAATTCAAGAGACACGGCGGTTCTCCTCCTTTGGGCTATCAACATCGGCGGGTTCCCGCAACCCGTCCCTGAACCCTTATTTTAGCCCGGTTCATTGCAAAAAAGACGATCCAGCGTGCGTCCGCCCGAATCAGTCGGCGGAACTGCTATGATCGCCGTATCTATTCGCATCCTGTCGGGAGGAGCGGCCACGTCATGAGTGAAACACTGTCGATACCCAGCACCCTGATTACCCGACTGCAAACGGCTCGTCGGATTGCCGTGCTGACCGGGGCCGGGATTTCCGCCGAGAGCGGCGTACCGACCTTCCGCGAAGCGCAGACCGGATTGTGGGCGCGCTACAACCCGGAAGAACTGGCGACCCCCGAGGCGTTCCGGCGCAATCCCCGCCTGGTTTGGGAATGGTACGCCTGGCGACAGCAGCGGGTGCGCCAGGCTGAACCGAATCCCGGCCATCATGCCCTGGCGGCGATGGAGCGCCATTGCGCTGAATTTACCCTGATTACCCAAAACGTCGATGGACTGCATCGGCGGGCGGGG
>JBDHRB010000304.1:0-3822 GCA_039807355.1 Candidatus Competibacteraceae bacterium | reverse complement strand
GCCTTTACTGCGAAATCATCCGCCAGTGGTCCACCTTCCACCCGGAATTTTCTTACCTGCCGCGCAAGTTCAAGATCGCTGTGACCGGAGCCGCCCAGGATCGCGCCGCCGCCCAGGTTCACGACATCGGCCTGAATCTGTTGCGCAATGACCAGGGCGAAATCGGCTTCCGGGTATTGGTTGGCGGCGGGTTGGGCCGCACCCCATTAATTGGCCGGGTGATCCGCGAATTTTTGCCGCAACGCGACCTGTTGACCTACCTGGAAGCCATTTTGCGGGTCTACAACCAGCATGGCCGCCGCGACAACATCTACAAGGCCCGTATCAAAATTCTGGTCAAGGCCCTGGGCGCCGAGAAATTCCGCGACCAGGTTGAAACCGAGTGGGCGCAGATCAGCAATTCCGGTTTGGCGCTCGATCCCGCCGAGGTCGAACGGGTGCGCCGCTTTTTCGCCCCGCCGCCCTATGCCGCCGATGCCGCTGACGATCTCAGCTTCGCGCAATGGCTCAAGGTCAATCCGGGGTTCGCCGCCTGGGTCAAGCACAACGTCGCCGCGCACAAGGTTCCCGGTTATCGCAATGCGTTTGTCGCCTTGAAAACTCCAGGCGTCGCGCCGGGCGACATTACCGCCGAGCAAATGGACGCGGTGGCTGATCTGGCCGACCGTTACAGCTTCGGCCAGATTCGCTCTACTCATCACCAAAACTTGTTGCTGACCGATGTGCGCCAGGCCGACCTCTATCCGCTGTGGCAGGCCCTGCAAGGTCTGAAGCTGGCCGCGCCGGTCATCGGCACGCTGGCGGACATGATCTGCTGCCCCGGTCTGGATTTTTGCAGCTTGGCCAACGCCAGCTCGATTTCCATCGCCCAGCAGATCAATGAAAAATTCGACCGGCTCGACTATCTCTACGACCTTGGCGAGTTGCGCCTGAATATGTCCGGGTGCATGAACGCTTGCGGTCACCACCACGTCGGCCATATCGGCATTCTTGGCGTCGATAAGAAAGGCGAGGAGTGGTATCAGATTTCCCTAGGCGGTTCATCGGAAAACGACGTAACCCTGGGTGACATTCTTGGGCCGTCGGTGCCGAAAGCCGAAGTCGCCAACACCATAGAGCGTTTGCTCCAGGTCTATCTGGAACAGCGCACAGACGGCGAACGCTTCCTCGACACCTTCCGCCGGATTGGTCTGGAGCCGTTTCGCACCCACGCCTATGCGCCGGGTAGCCGGGAAGCCAAACAGGAGGCGCAACGCTATGCCGTCGGTTATTAAAAATCGGCAAATCGTCGAAGATCACTGGCAGGCAGTGGCGGATGACGCTGAACTGCCCGCCGGGCCGGTGATCGTTTCGCTGGCGCGTTGGCGGCAGGAGCGGGCGGCGCTGCTGGCGCGGGGCGAGCCGCTCGGCGTGCGCTTGCCAAACACGGTGGATGTCGCTGAATTAGCCGACGATCTGCCGGCGCTGGCGCTGGTGGCCTTGGAGTTCCCCAAGTTCGCTGATGGCCGCGCCTATTCACAGGCCCGGCTGCTGCGGGAACGCTATGGTTATCAAGGGGAAATCCGCGCCACCGGCGAGGTATTGCGCGATCAACTGTTTTTTATGGCGCGCAGCGGCTTTGATGGGTTTGAACTGAGTGCGGAGCGCCGTCTGGAAGACGCGCTGGAGGCTTTTAATGATTTCAGCGAGAGTTACCAGCCAGCCGCCGATCAGCCCTTGCCCCTGTATCGGCGGCGGTAGGTCGGCCTCACTGTAAATACCAGTCGGGCGGAATCGGGTCCTCCAGCGATACCGTCGCCGCATCTTCATCCGCTGATTCCGTCGGGTCGCCGTCGATGTTGACGACGATGGTGGTGACGTTATCGCTGGCGTCGCGCATCAGGGCCAGGTGAATGAACGCCTTGACCGCTTCCTGGCAATTGTGATTGCTGTGCGCCAGCAGGCGGGCGATTTCCTCGTCCGGCACGGTTTTGTTCAGGCCGTCGCTGCACAGCAGAAATACATCGCCCGCCTGCAACGGATGCACGACTTGATCAATTTGCAGATCGTCCGCCGAACCGACCGCCCGGGTGATGACATTGGCTAGCGGATGACGATGCGCTTCTTCCGGGGTGAGCAGCCCTTGATCGACCAGTTCCTGGACATGGCTGTGATCGCGGGTCAGTTGTTCGAGACGCCCCTCGCGCAGCCGGTAAATACGGCTGTCGCCCACCCACAAACAGGCGCATTGCTGATCGTGCGCCAGCAGCACCACCACCGTGCTGCCGATGGTGCGATGCTGGTAGCGCTGCGCGGACTCTTCGCGCAGGCGTCGATTGACCTCGTAGAGGGCTTCCCGCACCGAGTTGAGGAAGTCCGGCCAGGTCAGCGGCAGCGGCGTCTGTTGCAGGGTTTCGACGATCATCTGACTGGCGACATCACCGGCCTCGTGACCGCCCATGCCGTCGGCGACCGCCCACAGGCCCAGTTCGGGCATGGCCAGGCAGGCGTCTTCATTAATCGCCCGAACCATGCCGACATGGCTGCGGCCCGCAGATGACCAGCGAAAAGTGGTTTTACTCATAACAATGACGCCTCCTCGGCGGCGGATGACTCGTCCAGCGCGATGCAACCGGCGAGCGGTTTTTTATCCCAACCCCATTTTTCCCAATCGCCGGCCAGCAGCGCTGAAAATCCCTCAATCGGCGGCAGACCGTCGCAAATCAGCAGGCAACGGGCGATGCGCTCCGAACCTTCGCTCCACCACAGGCTGGGTCGGGCAAATGCCCGCCGGAGCAAATGATTGGCCAGCGCCGGCGCGGTTTGTGACAGCGGCAGCGCATCCGGCAATGGACAATGCCAGGCCTTGCCGGTCAAACGTCCGCCTTGGGCAGAATCGGCGTCCGCAGGTGCGCCCAGCGCATTGACCTGTTGGCTGAAGGTCTCCAGGTCCAGCGTATCCTGCTCCAGCGCCGTCAGCGCCAGTTGTTCGGCTTGCTGAAACCAGGCAGCGCCGGTGCTGGGCAGGGTCAGCAACGGCCAGTCCGAGGTCAGCGGGGCGGCGATGACCAGCGGATAATAGCGATTGACCCGATCCACGCTGGGCATGAGCACCCCGGCGTAGCCGCTGGGTCCGCACAGGCCGCTACTGATGGCAAAGCGCCAGATCGGGCTGACGCAGTAGGCATCGCGCCAGGCTTCGCCGAGCTGGCTGCGGCTTTGCGCAATGGCGGTTTGCAGCCAGCCATCCCAGGGTTCGAGAAAACTTTTCGGCAGAAAGCGGCCAATGAAATCGCCCCGGCTGGGCAGCTTGCCGAAGAATCCGGCTGCTGGCGGGTCGCGGGTCAGAGTTGATCCGGGCACCGAAATCCCTCCAGTTCCCGCAGGCGAAACGGGTTGGAGCCGCCGGGCAGGCGCAATTCGTAAATCACCTGCTGTCCGCCCAGTTGAAAGGTGATGCGCAACTGATTGGTTCCAGTTGGCTGAATTTGCGCCTGGTCGAGAAGCCGGAACCAGGCCCAGGGGCCGGTCTCGGTGAGCGGCGGGACTCCGCCCGCTGGCAGGAACTCCAGCTTGGCCTGGCCGGAGGCTCCCGTCCATTGCAGATCGGCGGCGCGGGGCGGCTGGCCGGCGCTGTAGCTCAGGGTCTGACCGTCTACGCTGATCACCGCCTGATTGGCCCCGCTCAGTTGCACCGGAACGAGCTGGAAGCGCACCAGTGGGGTGGAGCTGTTGCCGGGAAAGAAGGCGTTGCGGATCGCGGCGGCGCGCTGGAAGGCTTGCAGGGCGTCCGGGCTGATGCTCTGCTCTGCGCCGCTTGGGCCGCGCCAGCTCCACACCCCC
>JBDHRB010000303.1:0-3852 GCA_039807355.1 Candidatus Competibacteraceae bacterium | reverse complement strand
CGCACGTTTCACTGGATTTGGCATCGTGTTTCTGGCGATTGATCTATACACGCGCTTTTTTGAACACTTCTGGGAGCGGTTATCGCTGGGCGGCTTGTTCCTGATCGGCGGCGCATTGGCTATGGCATTCGGCTTCGCCTGCGAACGCTGGGGCCGGACCGCTGGGGAGTCGCAGCCATGAATCCAGCCTCCCGCAACCGGCAAATTCGCCGGGAACTGGATGAATTGCTGCGCCAAGGGCTGATCGACGCCGCCCTGCACGCCCGGTTGAGTGCGCGTTATCCGACCGAGGGTTGGGACTGGCGTTCGCTGGGCCGCTGGTTCCTGATTTTCGGCGCAGTGAGCGTGATGGCCGGGCTGGCGATTCTGGGCCGCACCCTGTTTGAGTTCACGCTGGAAAAGCTGGCGGCGCTGCTGGGCGTCGCCCTGCTGGCCAGTTTTGGCGGCGGGCGCTGGTTGAAAAACACCCGTCCTCATTTAATCTGGAGCGCGTTGAGTCTGGAATTGCTTGGCGGATTACTGCTGATCGGCCTGACCTTCACCCTGGGAATGCTCTATTCCAGCGGCTCCGGCAACTGGCCGGCGTTGCTGTTGATTGATCTGATCGCGCTGATCGGCCTGAGCTACGCGCTGGGCAATGCGCTATTGCTGATTCTCAGCGCCATAGTGTTTTTCTGCTGGTTTGGCGGCTTCACCGGCTACGCTTCCGGCTGGGGCGCGTACTGGTTCGGCATGAATTACCCGCTGCGTTTTCTGATCGCGGCCCTGGTGATGATTGCAGTCGCGGTGATTCATCAGCAGAGCGAAAGCGGGCTGCTGGCGCACTATCGGGGATTTTGCAAAATCTGGCTGTCGAGCGGGCTGTTCTTTGCGGAAATGGCGCTGTGGCTGTTGGCGCTGTTTGGCAATTTCGATCTGGACAGCCATGGGTGGTCCGCGCCCAAAACCGTTGAGCTGTTGCTGTTCAACGGATTATGGGCGGGTTTGAATATCGTACTGATTGGATTGGGGGCGCGATGGGCGATGCGCATGTTGACCGGCTATGGCGCTACGTTTCTGATCATTCAGATTTATACGCTGTTTTTCGCCCATCTCGCCGAGCATCTCGGTTTGCTGCTGAGTCTGCTGATTGCCGGCGGCGGGGCGCTGGCGCTGACCTTCTGGCTGGAACGGCGACGACGCGCACTCTGACCGTTCCTTTCAAGAATTTCCCGCTTTTGCGAAGTAACGCACGTCGGGCAAGCCGGCAAAATCATCATCTTGCGTCCATAACGTCGCGCCGTGAGCGCGGGCGGTGGCGAGAATCAGGCTATCCGCCATGGACAGGCCGAGATCGCGGGAAATCCAGGCGGCGGCCAACGCCAGCGAGGTATCAATGTCTACCACCGCGCTCTGCTGCATGGCGACAACCACGTTATGCGCTTCCTTTTCGCCACGGGTGCGGAGCAGGTACTTAAAGACTTCAAAAATCACGATGACCGGCACAATCAGTGCGCCGGTTTCCTGAATAACTGCCTTGAAAGCCGGGCCGTTTGGACCTGCCGTCAAAAATTCGATCCAGCCTGACGAATCGACCACGTTCATAGCTCGCGGTCCTTCTTTTCGCGCTCGAAGGGCAGATCGACACCTTTGAGAATCCCATAAAATGATTCAATCGGCATCACCGGCACCAGTTCGATGCGTCCATCGTAGGTCAGCACCTGAAATTTCTGGCCGGCTTTCAGTTGCAACTTTTCTCGCACGGCCTGGGGAATCACGATTTGATACTTGGGGGACAGGGTGACGGCTTCCATCGGTGGCTCCTTAACAGTGGGAAACAAATACTGTTTAGCCGATCATTCGTTGATTCGCAAGTCTTCAAGCAAGTCGATCAGCGTTTTGTCGTATTAGCGAATCGTCAAACTTGCAATCCCTCAATAAGACGCGAAAATTGCGCCGATATAGCAATCCGATCTGAGTTGTGGAAATGAACAAAATCCCCCCGCTGCTAACGCAGCTCCCCCCTTTTTCAAAGGGGGGTCAGGGGGGATTTCGTCATTGGATGGAAACCACAACTCGTCGAGGATCGCTATATTTTTTCCAGAACCTGCGGCATTTAACGCACGCGACAGCGGAATTCTCTCCCATGCGCTTGACTCAACAACAGTTAGAGGCCCACCTGTGGGGCGCGGCCAACATCCTGCGCGGCAAGACCGCCGGCCAGGATTACAAGAACTACATCCTGTCGCTGATGTTCTACAAGCGCCTGTGCGATCAGTGGGAGAACGAGGTGGAGGAGGACATCGCCAAACTGGAGCGGCAGCGGGGTCATCCATTCACCGAGGCGCAGAAAGCCATTTTCCGGGCGCGGGACGAACACCGGTTCAACATCCCCGAAGGCAGCCGCTGGGGCGATGTGCTGGCGGTTGCGGAGAATATCGGCCAGAAGCTCACCGAAGCCATGCGCGTCGTCGCCAGCGCCAATGAGGAACTGCGCGGCGTGTTCACCGTAGACTGGAACCAGCCCGCGCCCGACGCCAGCGGCAAGAAGCTGATCCCCAATGAGGTGGTTCATGCGCTGATCCAGCATTTCGACGAGCATGATCTGTCCAATCGCAGCGTGCCGCCCGACATTCTGGGCCGCGCCTATGAATACCTGATCAAGCAGTTCGCCGACGATGCGGGGGCCAAGGCGGGCGAATTCTTCACCCCGCCCGAAGTGGTGGATACCCTGGTGCGCATTCTCGAACCGCGCCCCGGCGATACGATCTATGACCCGACTGCCGGCAGCGGCGGGATGTTGGTGCATTCCGCCGATTACCTGCGCGAACAGGGCTATCACGCCACATCCGCCCGCTACTTCGCTCAGGAAATGAATTGGGGCAACGCCGCTATCGGCAAGATCAATTCGGTGTTGCACGGCCTGGAAGCCCATATCGAAGCAGGAACCAGCACGATCACCGATCCGGCGTTTCTCGAAGCGGGTCAATTGAAAAAATTCTCGCTGGTGCTGGCCAATTTCCCATTTTCAGATGAATTCTGGTGGCTGAAGCCGGAACAGCAGCAGACCGACGACAAGAAGAAAAAAGACAAGCTCAAGAAAGAGGTGTTCAGCAAGGAGGGCTACAAAGACCCGTTCGGGCGGTTCGGGCGCGGGGCCGCGTTCCGGGCGCCGCCCGCCGGTTATGGCGATTACGCCTTTATCCTGCACATTCTCGCCTCACTCACCGATAACGGACGCGCCGGCATCGTCTGCCCGCAAGGGGTGTTGTTTCGCGGGCAGCCGGAGGTGGAAGAGGAAACCGGCGAATTTGACGAGGACGGCAACCCGATCATCAAGCGCCGCAAAGCCGACGACGAGCATTTGATCCGTCAGGCGTTGCTGCAAGCGCGGTTGATTGACGCGGTGATTTCCCTGCCGTTGAACGTGTTTTATGGCGCGGGCGTGCCGGCCTGCTTGCTGATCTTGCGCAAGCAACGGCCACCGGAGCGGCACGATCAGGTGTTGCTGGTCTATGCCGCCCGCCATTACCGCGAATTGTCCAATCAGAACCAACTGCGCCCACAGGATGTGATGCGAATGTTGGTGCATGTCCAGGCTTACGGCGATGCGGCGAAAGTGCCGGAACTGGTTGCCCGGCACAGCCAGCGCATCCGCGAGCAGATTAACCAGCGCGAGCAGGAAGAAATCGAACGGCTGGAGGCGGAATATGCCGGGTTCGCCGAACGCCTCGCCCAATTCGATACCACGATTGCGGAAGCGCGGGCCGGGCTAGTGCGCTTGCGGACCCAGACTGAGAAAGCCAAGGCGGAAACGGCGTTGCGTAAGCTGGAAAGCCAGCGCGCCAAGCCTGCTGCCAAGGTGGCGGAACG
>JBDHRB010000302.1:0-3858 GCA_039807355.1 Candidatus Competibacteraceae bacterium | reverse complement strand
GTCAACCCTCAATGGCGACCCCTCCGACGGCTCCTGAACCCGTCCGCGACTGGCTGTTCGATCTGCGCGGTCTGGATATCGTCGGCGAGCGGCTGGCGCTGCGCCTGCCTGACGGCTCCGCCGTGCAACTGCTGCATCCCTATCTGCAACTGCGGGAAACCGCGCAAGGGCGGCGGCTGGAATTGACCGCCGATTTACCGCCGGCACTCGGCGAGCGCCTGGAAATCATCTTTGAACCGTCCACCGCTTCAGGCGGCTGGCGTTTGGACGGGCGGATTTACCAGCCGCAGACCCCGCTGGAATTTAGCGTCGCCCCGACTGCAAGCGGCTGGCAGGCGACGCTGCGTCACGGACGCGCCGAACATTTGCTGGCTTGGGCGATGCCCTGGCTCGATGCGCCGGCCCGGCAATGGCTGACGCCGCTCAATCCGCAAGGCGCGTTGCCGGAAATCGTCATTCAGGCCGAATCGGGACAGTACGCAGTCCGTGCGGCGCTGCATGAATTGCGCACCCATCCTCTGCACGGTCTGCCCGGTCTGCGCAACCTCACCGGCCAGATTGATTTCACCCCGACGCAGGGGCGGATTGAGCTGGACAGCCGCGCCGTGCAAGTGGATACAGCGGGTTTGCTGCGCGCTCCCATCACCCTGGACACCTTGCGCGGAACGGTCGCATGGCGGCGCGAGGCCGACCATTTGCGCCTGGACAGCGCCGGTCTGGAACTGGCTAATTCCGATCTGTACGGGCGCTTTTGGGGCCAGGTGCGCATTCCCGACGCGGGCGAACCCTGGCTGGAGATTCACAGCCGCTACCGCGATGTCAAGGTCAGCCAGGCGCGGCGGTATCTGCCGGTCGCGGTGATTCCGCCGGAAGGCGTGGCCTGGCTGGATCAGGCGCTGGTCAGCGGTCGGGTGACCAGCGGCGAAATGATCTTTCGCGGCCCGCCAGCGGCGTTTCCCTTTGATCGCAACCAAGGGCTGTTTGAAACCCGCTTTCAAGTCGAGAACGCGGTACTCGACTACCAGCCGGGCTGGCCGCGTCTGGAGCGGTTGAAAACCGATGTGTTATTTCGCAACCGGGGCTTGCAGGTTGAAGCGAGCGCAGGCCGCCTGCTCGACGGCGTGCTGGAACAGGCCAGCGCCCGGATTGATGATCTATCTGAAGTCGTGGTGCAGGTGCAAGGACGCGCCAAAGGTCCCGCCGCCAGTCTGTGGCGGGCGCTTAAGGACAGTCCGCTGGGCCGGGAACTCGACGATGATCTGCCGGATTTGCAAGCAAGCGGCGTCAGCACTTTGGACCTCGAACTGAGCGTGCCGACCGATGTCCGCCCAACCCAGGCGCGGGGACGCATCAGCCTGTTGGACAATGGCGTGACCCTACCGGCCTGGAACATGGCCTTGGAGCGATTGCGCGGTGAGGTCGAGTTTAGCGAAAGCAGCCTCGACGCCCGAAATGTCCAGGCCCGCTGGCGCGGCCAGCCGATCCGCCTGGATTTGGAATTGGCCGGGCGCGAAGGCCGCCGCGAATTACGCACCCAAGTGCGCGGGCGTCTCGGATTGACCGCGCTGGCCGGAACCTCGGCCTCGGCCCTGCAATCCCGCGTGACTGGCCGCAGCGACTGGAAAGCGGTCTTGACCGTGCCGACCGGTCAGGAACGCCGAAGCAGGCCGCCGGTTTTTAAGCTGGATTTACAGTCGGATTTGCGCGGCATCGCCCTGGATTTGCCCGAACCGTTCGCCAAGCCGGCGGAACAGGCCGAAGCATTGCGCATCGTCATTCAACCGCTGGCCGCCGACCGATGGAGCGTGGATTTGGCGTATGGCGCAGCGACCCGAGCGCTGCTGGCGGTGCAGAATGGGCAGGACGCTCCGCGCCTCGAACGCGGCGAACTGCGCATCAATACCGGCGCGGCGACCTTGCCCGATCAACCTGGCCTGTCAGTCGTCGCTGACCTGCCGCGCTGGCGCTGGCCGCCGCCGACTGTCGCATCCGCCAGCGACCCCGATCAACCGCGCTCAAACGCTGACGATTCCGGGTTCGGCTTCCTGAGCGAGTTGCGCCAGCTTCAGGCGCGTATCGGCCAGCTCACCCTGGCCGGATCGACTTTCGACGCAGTGACCGTCAACGCCGCCCGTTATCCTGGCGGATTGCGCGTCGAACTGGACAGCGCCGCCCTGGCCGGGCGCTTGACCGCGCCGGATCAGCCCAGCCCGGATCAGCCGTTCAACGCCGCCCTGCAACGCGCCTATCTCAGCGCACCAACTCCGTCCGCTTCCAGCAGCTCCAGCCCGCTCGCCGATCCGCGTCAATGGCCGCCGCTGGTGTTCACCGTCGCCGATCTGCGGGTCAACAACCGCATCTGGGGAAGGCTACGCCTGGTGGCCATGCCCGATGCCCAGGGCCTGCGCCTGTCGCGGATTGAGCTGAGTTCGCCGCGACAGCGCATCACCGCCAGCGGGGCCTGGGGTTGGAACGGCTCGCGCCAAACTGCGCAGCTCAAGGCGATGCTGCACAGTCCGGCGCTGGGCGCGACCCTGGCCGATTTTGGCTATCCTGACGCCGGTATCGCCGGTGGGGCCACCCAAGCCGAGCTGGATACGGAATGGAGTGGCGCACCAACTGATTTCGCCCTGGAACGGCTGGCCGGCGCCCTGCAATTCCGGGTCGGCTCCGGTCAGTTCCTGGAAATCAATCCGGGGCTGGGCCGTCTGATCGGCTTGTTCAGCGTGCAAAACTTGTCGCGGCGGCTCAATCTGGATTTCAGCGATCTGTTTCAACCGGGGGCGGGTTTTGACCGGATCAGCGGCAACGTGCGCTTTGAGCGCGGACAGGCGCGACTCCAGCATTTGCGCATTGAAGCGCCAGCGGCCCAGGTGGATATTCAAGGCCGGGTGGGATTACAAAACCGGGATTATGATCAGCAGATTACTGTCACGCCGCGCCTGGGCGGGGCCTTGCCCATCGCTGGGGCGCTGGCGGGCGGGCCAGTGACCGGCGCGGCGGTATTTGTTGCGGAACGCTTGTTGCAAAAAGGCATTGAACAGGCCACCCACTACCATTATCGGTTGCGCGGTTCGTGGGACGCGCCACTGCTGGAGCCGCTGACCGCGCCGACGCCGCCCAGCGCCGCCCAGCCGGGGTTTACCAATGAAACGATTGAAGCGAGGTGAAGCCGCATGTTGCTGATGGCCGCCATTCAAATGGTTTCCGAACCCGGCATCGCCGCCAATTTGTCCATGGCCGCCGATCTGCTGGCCGAAGCGGCAGGGCGCGGCGCACGGTTAGCGGTCTTGCCGGAGAATTTCGCGCTGATGGGCCGGCGCGAGACCGATAAACTGGCGGTGCAGGAAGCTCCCGGGGTCGGGCCGATTCAGGATTTTCTCGCCGAACAGGCCGCCCGGCATCGACTTTGGCTGGTCGGCGGCACCATTCCGTTGCGGAGCGCGGGCGATGGACAACGGGTGCGGGCGGCCTGCCTGCTGTTCGACGATCACGGTCAGCCCGTCGCTCGTTACGACAAGACTCACCTGTTCGACGTGCAGACGCCGGGCAGTCAGGAGCGTTATGCGGAATCGGCGACCATTGAACCGGGAAACCGCTACATGGTCGCCGACACGCCGTTTGGGCGACTGGGGCTGGCGGTGTGCTACGACCTGCGCTTCCCGGAGCAGTTTCGCGCCATGTCCGCGCAGGGCATGGAGATTCTCGCCCTGCCCGCCGCGTTTACCGCCTCGACCGGGGCCGCGCACTGGGAAACGTTGTTGCGGGCGCGGGCGATTGAAAATCAATGCTATGTGATCGCCGCTGCCCAAGGAGGCCGACACGCCAATGGCCGCGAGACCTTCGGCGACAGTTTGC
>JBDHRB010000301.1:0-3860 GCA_039807355.1 Candidatus Competibacteraceae bacterium | reverse complement strand
CAATCCGTTTGACCTCCGCCGGATGCGCCGTTAGAATACCCAATTCTTTTCAGTCGGGCCGGATCAGCCGTTTGGAGACCTTATTATTATGTATGCTGTCATCAAAACCGGGGGCAAACAATACCGGGTAGCGGAGGGGCAAACCCTCAAGGTGGAAAAGCTCGAAGTCGAGGAAGGCGCCTCGGTGGACTTCGACACGGTGCTGATGATCGCCGACGGCGACCGGATCGAGGTTGGCGCACCCTATGTCGTCGGCGCTCGGGTCAGCGCCACTGTCGAATCCCAGGGGCGCGGGCCAAAAATCCGCATCATCAAGTTTCGCCGCCGCAAGCATTACTTCAAGACTCAAGGCCACCGGCAGAGTTATACCGAGCTGCGCATTAACGGCATCAGCAGTCCGGCGGCGGCCTTTGCCCCAGCGTCATCTCAGGAGGCTTAATCATGGCGCATAAAAAAGCCGGCGGCAGCAGCCGCAACGGTCGAGATTCTCAATCCAAGCGTCTTGGCGTCAAGCTGTTTGGCGGCCAACTGGCGCTGCCCGGCAACATCATCATCCGCCAGCGCGGCACTCAATATCATCCCGGTCAGAACGTCGGCTGCGGCAAGGACTACACCTTGTTCGCCAAGGCCGAGGGCCATGTGGTGTTCGAGGTCAAGGGGCCGTTCAATCGCCGCTATGTCAGTGTCCTTCCGGCCGCGAGCGCCCAGCCGGCGGCGTGAGCGCAGCGGGTCCGGGCCGGTCGAAAGCCCCGTTTGGGGCTTTTCTTTTGCCCATGATTTGAATTGAGGACGCGCATGAAATTCGTCGATGAGGTAGTCATCCGGGTCGAGGCGGGCGACGGCGGCGACGGTTGCGTCAGCTTCCGGCGCGAGAAATACATTCCGTTTGGCGGTCCGGACGGCGGCGACGGCGGCGATGGCGGCAGCATTGATCTGGTCGCCGACGCCGAACTCAATACCCTGGCGGACTACCGCTTCACCCGCCGCTTTCAGGCCGAATCCGGGCAGAAAGGCATGGGCGCCAATTGCACCGGGCGCAGCGGCGCTGATCTTGCGATTGCCGTTCCGGTCGGCACCACGGTCTGGGACGCGGATACCGACGAACTGATCGGCGATCTGCTGCAATCGGGTCAACGCTTGCGGGTGGCGCAGGGTGGTTTTCACGGCCTCGGCAATCTGCGCTACAAGAGCAGCACCAACCGCGCTCCGCGTCAGTTCAAACCGGGCACGCCGGGCGAAGCGCGTAATCTGCGTCTGGAATTGAAGCTGATCGCCGATGTCGGCCTGCTCGGTCTGCCCAATGCCGGCAAATCCACCCTGATTCGCGCCGTGTCCGCCGCCCGCCCCAAAATTGCGGATTATCCCTTTACCACCCTGCATCCGAATTTGGGGGTGGTGCGGGTCGGGCCATTGAAAAGCTTTGTCATGGCGGACATTCCGGGGCTGATCGAGGGCGCAGCGGACGGGGCGGGTCTGGGCATCCAGTTCCTGCGCCATTTGAGCCGCACCCGACTGTTGCTGCATCTGGTCGATGTTTCGCCCTACAGCGACAGTGGCGATCCGGTGCGCGATGTTGCGGTTATTTTCGGCGAATTGACCCGGTACAGCGCCGAATTGGCCGGTCGTGAACGCTGGCTGGTGTTGAACAAGCTGGACTTGTTGCCGGTCGAGCAGCAGGCGGCGCGCCGGGCGGAGATTATCGCCGCGCTGGACTGGAGCGGACCGGTGTTCGGGATTGCCGCGATTGACGGTACGGGCACCGAAGCGCTGATCCAGGCGGTTATGGCGCGATTGGAAGAGGATCATGTTCAGCAAGAGTCGTGAGCAACTGGGCGCGGCCCATCGTTGGGTGGTGAAAATCGGCAGCGCCATGATCACCAATGATGGGCGGGGACTGGATAATTTCTCCATCGACGCCTGGGTGGCGCAGATGGCGGAACTGCATCAATCCGGTCGGGAACTCCTGCTGGTCACCTCCGGCGCAGTGGCTGAAGGGATGCGACGGCTGGGCTGGCGGCAGCGCCCGACCGCCCTGGCCGATTTACAGGCGGCGGCGGCGGTGGGACAAATGGGTTTGGTGCAGGCTTGGGAATCGGCCTTTGAACGCCACGGCATTCAGACCGCGCAGGTTTTGCTGACCCATGAGGACGCGGCGGATCGGCACCGCTACCTGAATATTCGCAACACCCTGCGCACCCTGCTGCGGCTGCGCGTGGTGCCGGTGATCAATGAAAACGACACAGTGGCTTTCGAGGAAATCCGCTTTGGCGATAACGACACGCTGGGCGCGCTGGTGGCTAATCTGGTCGAGGCGGAGTTGTACGTCATTCTCACCGACCAGCAGGGCTTGTACGATAAAAATCCCCGCGAATTCGCCGACGCCCGATTGATCAGCGAGGGTCGGGCCGGCGATGCGGCTCTGACCGCTATGGCCAGCGGCGGATCGGGGGCGCTGGGCAGCGGCGGGATGTTGACCAAGTTGCATGCGGCAGCCCGCGCAGCGCGTTCCGGGGCTTTTACCCTGCTGGCCTGGGGCCGGGAACCTGCTGTGTTGCGACGGGTGGCGGCGGGCGAGGCGCTCGGTACATTGTTGCGGCCCAGCCAGAGTCCGGTCGCCGCCCGCAAGCAGTGGTTGGCGGTGCAGCTTCAGGTGCGGGGCCGATTGCATCTGGATGCTGGCGCGGTGCGGGCATTGCGCACGGCGGGTAAAAGTCTGTTGCCGGTTGGGGTTACGGCGCTAGAAGGCCAATTTGCCCGAGGCGATCTGGTCGCCTGTCTGGACCCGAACGGGGTTGAAGTCGCACGCGGGCTGGTCAACTACGATGCGGAACGGGCGCTGCTGCTGATCGGCAAAACCACCCGCCGAATTGAGGAATTACTGGGGCCGGTCGATGATCCAGAGCTGATTCATCGGGACAATCTGGTGTTGATTTGAGACGTGTTGCGGAGAAGGCTTGGCGCGCCCGGCGGGACTTGAACCCACGACCTTTGGCTTCGGAGGCCAACACTCTATCCACTGAGCTACGGGCGCTTGAGAATGAAAGGACGTTAAGCATACCGGTAATTATCAAGGGCTGTCCAGGGTTCGGCGGAGATTTTCTGCATTTTGGCAGGCTTCGGCGCTTTAGAGCGGGGAAGGTGACGGCCCGATAAACCGGCTTCAGCGTACCAGTTTCAGGCAACGCCAAATAACGTTATCATTAGTGATGTTTAGTTTGGTCCAAACCACAAGATAACAAGCCCAAATCCAGACCTTCCCACCAACGGCGCTCCCGCCAAGACTTGCGCTCGATCCCTGGAGCACCGATCGAGTCGGGTCCGCCGCCACGTCGCCGGGGATGTGCAGGTTAAAATGCGCTCAGTGAGGTGAGAGTGTGAGTTCGCAAGTCGATAAATCTGTTGTTACCACGTCCGTCACCCTGCTCTCGGCGTTGGTGCTGCTGGCGACCGTGCTGTTCCTGGTCGCCGCCCTCATCGGCGTTGTCAACAGTGTCGCCCCCGATGACGGCTCGCGCAAACAAACCGCGGTGCTTGACCGTATCCAGCCGGTGGCGCGGGTATCGACCGCCCTGCCCAAACCCGCCGGCGAGGTAAAAATGACCGGCCAGGAGGTCTACAACAAAGTCTGCGCCGCCTGTCATGCCGCTGGCGTGTTGGGTGCGCCCAAAGTCGGTGACAAAGCGCTGTGGGAACCCCGGTTTGCTCAGGGTATGGATACGCTGGTTAACCATGCGGTGACGGGCATTCGCGCCATGCCGGCCAAGGGCGGCGATCCATCGCTCACCGAGACCCATATTAAAGACGCGATTGTTTATATGTTGGGCGAGACTGGCATCAAGGTTGACGCCGCGCCGGCCCCC
>JBDHRB010000300.1:0-3862 GCA_039807355.1 Candidatus Competibacteraceae bacterium | reverse complement strand
AGATGGAACGCCTGCCCCGCCGTTGCCAATGAACCCAGCGTCGCCGTTCTTTTCTAGCAATCCGTCGGGCGTTTATCATATCGGCGTGACCGCTCAGGTTGGAGCTGGCGCAACGGTCAGCGCAGAAACAGTCGCCTCCACGCAAAATCCGCCGCCAGGACAAGCCGTGCGCTGGCTGTCCTGGCGTTTAACCCGCTGAGACCTATCGCAAGATGGCAATAGCATCGCTGAAATTTGCTACTGGCCCAGGCTCCCGGCAGGGTCTAGCCCGCTGGAGTTTGTCTGCTGCCTGGCGCTGGTGGCGGGATGGGTTGCTCGGCTGGTTGCCGGCCAGGGTTCGCGGCAAACTGCTGGGCGCGGCGCGGCGCTTGATCATTCAGCCGGATGCCGAGGGGCTGAGTTTGTTTCGTCAGGAGCAAGCGGCGCTGGAGCCGCTCCCCCGACAATCCTGGGAAACCCTGAATCGGCAGACCCTGCGTAAGCAGATCAAGGTAGAGCGTCCCGCGCTGATCATTTTGCAAATGCCGGCGGATCGGGCGTTGACCCGAATGGTGACGCTGCCGATGGCGGCGGCGGCGAACCTGCGTCAGGCGCTCGGTTATGACATGGATCGGCTGACGCCGTTTAGCGCCAGCCAACTGTATTACGACGCGCAGATTGTTGAGTACCAAACAGAGCAGCGCCGGATTCGCGTCGAACTGACCGCCCTGCCGCGCCCGGAAGTCGATGAGGCGCTGGCGGCGCTGGCGGCGCTGGGCGTGGTCCCGGACGGCGTAGCAGTGATCGGAGGGCGCAGTGGCGTCAACCTGTTGCCGGTCGAGCAGCGCCCGCGTCGGGGCGTTTGGCCGCGCCGCCTGCTCAGAATCCTGATCGTGATTAGCTTGGGCTTGGCGCTGGCGGCGGCGGCATTGCCGCTGTGGCAGTATCGAACCCTGGTGATTGGTCTGCAAAAACAGGTCGATCTTTTGCAACGGGAGTCCGGTCAGGTGTTGACGTTGCGCGAGCAACTGGAAAAGGCGGTGGAGTCCTCGCAGTTTCTGACGCAAAAAAAACAACGACAGCCGCCAGTCATCGAATTGCTGCGGGAATTGACCGCGATTCTGCCGGATAACACCTGGCTGGAGCGTTTGCAAATTCGCGGCGAAACCTTGCAACTGATCGGTCAATCGGCCAGCGCCTCCGCATTGGTCAGCGTGGTTGAGGCGTCGAAATGGTTCGGTGACGCGGCCTTCGCTTCCCCGGTGACCAATGATCGCCGCACCGGCAAGGAACGCTTCGTCCTGGGCGCCCGCATCGTTATGGAGCCGCAATGAATCCTGTTCCCGCGCCTTCTCCGGCGCAGCGTTGGGCGGCGTTGTTGTTGCTGGCGCTGCTGATCGGCTTGGGCTATCTGCTGGTCGATCAGCTCTGGCTGGGGCAATACCGTCATTATCAAACCCATGCCGAACGCCTGCTGGATCGGTTGCGCAATTTGCAACGCTTGACCACCGCCCGGCCAGAATTGGAAAAAGCCATTCAAAACATTCGCAACGATCCGCGCAGCGCCGCCTACTTTTTGCCTGCGGCGCCCCCGGCGCTGGCAGCGGCGGAGTTGCAACAGCGCGTCAAGGGCCTGGTCGAGGGATCGGGCGGTAATTTGTTGAGCGTTCAGGCTTTGCCGGCGGTTGAGGAAGGCGGCGTGCTGCGCGTGGCCGTCAACGTGACGGTGCAGGGCGACGTGGGCATGTTGCAAAAGACCCTGTATGGTCTGGAGTCGCAGGCCCCGTTGCTGTTCGTGGATAATCTCGAAGTGTCCGCCCGGCAATTTCGTCCGCGCCTGCCCGACGGCAAGATTGCCCCGTACACCCGCGTTCAGGTCAACGGTCAGTTTGAAGTGGCGGGCTATTTGCGCAAGGAGGGCGGTTAGATGGGAGCGCGAATCGGGCAGACGCTGTTTTGGCTGATAATAGGAATCATTGCGGTTGGGGCGCTGGTTTGGGCGTGGCGACATCCTCCCCGGTTGCCGACGCCGACCGCAGTGCAAGCGCCGGAAGCGGTCAGCGCGCCGCCGTTGCAGCCGTTCAAGCCGCTGCCTTTGCCGCGCTACATGGAAATCGTCGAACGCCCGGTGTTTATTGAAGCCCGCCGGCCTGAACAAGATGAAGTCGCTGCGCCGACCGCACCGCCGCCGCCCGCGCCGGATCAACCGCTGCGGCTGATTGGCGTGGTGTTGCTGCCGAACAGCGCCGCCGCGTTGCTGCGTCCGGAAGAACCAGAGGTCGCTGCGCCGCCTAGACCTAGAGCCGCCCCAGCGTCGAAAGCATCCAAGCCCAAGGTGTTGCGCATCCCGCAGGGAGGGATGATTGATGGCTGGCGGCTGGAAACCGTACAAGCGGACAAAGTGGTGTTGCGCAAAGACCAAGAGGTTCGAGAATTGGCGCTGATCCGTCCAAAGACGCCGCCGCGTTCGGCGTCGCCGGAGCGAAATCAAAATGTTCCGCAAACCGATGGAGCGCCGCCTGCCGCGCCGTCCTCGGTTTTATCGCCCTCCGTTGCCCCGGCGCCCGAATCCGCGCCGGGGTCTTGATCGGCATTTTCCGCATTTTTAGAGAGTACAGTCCATTGAGTACATTGTGGGTCCGGTCGTTGATGACCGGAAGTTGCCTGGCCTGGTTGCTGGGAGCCTGCGCCACCGTTCCTGATGGCGAAGTTTCAGGCGGGGAAAGCGCGGAATCCATCGCCCCTGCATCGCCGCAAACCGGCGAGCGCTTGCAGTTGACCGCCCGACCGGAAACCGAGAGTTTGCCGTCGGTGCAACCCCTGCCGAAAGCGACGATCTTTCCCGGCACCGGTGACTTTATCAAGCCGCAGACTACCGGAAAGCCTGCGCCAAAAGCGCCTGGCGCTGCGCCTTCCGGCAGCGGCGTCACGCTCAATTTTGAGGACGCCAGCATCCGCGATGTGGTGAAGGTGATCTTTGAGACTCTGAAGGAAAACTACGTCATTGATCCGCAGGTGCAGGGCGAAGTCACCGTGCAAACCAGCCGGCCGCTGACGACCGAACAATTACTGCCGACGCTGGAAACCTTGTTGCGCGCCAGCAATGCGGTGTTGGTGCGGGAAGGCGGAGTCTATCGGATTATTCCGGCGGCTGGAGCGGTGAAGTTGGGCAACCTGACCCCGCGTCTGGGCGGCAGCCGGGTCGGTTATGGCGTGCGCATCGTACCGCTGAATTATGTCAGCGCCCTGGAAATGCAGAATATCATCGCCCCGATGTTGCCGGATGGCGCAATCTTGCTCGCTGACGCCACCCGCAACCTGCTGATGCTGGCGGGTACCGCTCAAGAACTGAACGGTGTCCAGGAAACGATTAATACCTTCGACGTCAACTGGCTGAAAGGGATGTCGATTGGCCTGTTTCGCCTGCGCAATGTAGACAGTCAGGCAGTGGCTAATGAGCTGAATCAACTGTTAGGCGAGGGGTCTGGAACGCCGGTGGCCGGTTTGGTGCGCTTGGTGCCGTTGAGTAAGCTGAATGCAGTGCTGGTGATTACCCCGCAGAAAGAGTATCTCAAGGAGGTCGCCGTCTGGATCGAGCGGCTTGATGGCATCGGCGGCGAGCGTTTGTATATCTATCATGTCCAGAACAGCCGCGCTGAGTATGTGGCGGAGCTGCTCAATGGCTTGTTCAATCTTGGCGGCGGCAGTGGCGGTGGGCGCGGCGGCGAACTAGCCCCCGGTTTGAAATCCGCACAATTGTCCAGCGGCGCTGGGAGCAGCGGCGGGTTGTCCGGCGGGGCCAGTCTGGGCGGCGGCAACCTTGGTATGCAATCGCTTTCCGGCGGCGGGTTGGGTAGCCTGGGCGGCGGTTCTGGCGGATCGA
>JBDHRB010000299.1:0-3867 GCA_039807355.1 Candidatus Competibacteraceae bacterium | reverse complement strand
ATTCCTGATGGACGAACCGCTGTCCAATCTCGACGCCAAGCTGCGCGGGCAGATGCGCGCCGAACTGAGCGAGCTGCTCCAGCGCCTCGGCGCAACCACGCTGTATGTCACCCACGATCAGGCCGAAGCCATGACTCTGGGCCATCGGGTGGCGGTGGTCGATCATGGCTGCCTGCAACAGGTCGCGCCGCCCCAGGAATTGTATGAACAACCGGCGAACCTGTTCGTCGCCGGATTCATCGGCAACCCGCCGATGAATCTGTTCCCGGCGCAACTGATCGCCACTGGCGATAACCGCCTGCGTCTGCGTCTGGGGGAACAAAATCTGCCTGCGCCAGACTATTGGCGGCCATGGCTGGATGCGCCGTTGAGCGCCGGGATTCGCCCCGAACATCTGTCATTAACCAGCCAAGACAACGGTCTGCGGGCCAGCGTGCAGGATGCGGAATATCTCGGCCACGAAACGCTGGTGTATCTGCGCATCGACGGCGCAACGCTGACCACTCCAGTGATCGTCGCCCGGCTGCCGGGCATCCGCCTGTTTCACAAAGATGAAGCGGTGCGTCTGACCCTAAACCCGGCGCATCTGCACCTGTTCGACGCCGCCGGTCTGGCGCTGGACCATGGCCTGCCGCCGGGCATGGCCGACTCGGCCCGGCGCTGAAGGAATCTCTACTGATGATTGATCTGGAGGCTTCCCTTGTCCGCCTCGCCCTTTCCGGCTGATTTCCTTTGGGGAGCCGCCACTTCGGCCTATCAAATTGAAGGCGCACCGCTGGCCGATGGCGCTGGCCTGAGCATCTGGGATGAATTCGCCCACACGCCGGGGCGCACCCGCAACGGCGATACCGGCGATGTCGCCTGCGACCATTACCGCCGTTATCGAGACGATGTGGCGCTGATGGGAACGTTGGGCCTGAACGCCTACCGCTTCAGCGTGTCGTGGAGCCGGGTGCTGCCGGAAGGACGCGGGCGAATCAATCCATCGGGACTGGGTTTCTACGAGCGGCTGGTCGATACCCTGTTGGAACAGGCGATTCAACCAATGCTGACCTTGTACCACTGGGATTTGCCGGCGGCGCTGGATCGGCTCGGCGGCTGGTTGAATCCCGACAGCGCAGATTGGTTCGCCGACTATGCGCAGCTTTTGTTCCGGGCGCTGGATGATCGGGTCAAGCTTTGGGTGACGCTGAATGAGCCGTGGGTGATCGTCGATGGCGGCTACCTGCACGGCGTTTTAGCTCCCGGCCAGCGCAACGTCTTTGCCGCGCCCTGGGCGACGCACCACCTGCTGCGCGCCCATGCCGCCGCCGTACAGGCTTATCGCGCTATCGGTCGCCACCAAATCGGTCTGGCGGTCAATCTGGAGCCGAAATATCCGGCCAGCGCCTCGGCGGAGGATTTCGCCGCGACCCGGCGCACTGACGCCTATTGGAACCGCCAGTATCTGGACCCGGCGCTGCTCGGTTCCTATCCGCCAGAATTGGAAGAAATTTTTGGCCCGGCCTGGCCGGTTTTTCCCGCCGCCGACTTCGAGTTCATCCGCCAGCCGCTGGATTTCCTCGGCATCAATTACTACAGCCGGCAGGTGGTGCGTTATGACCCCCAGGACTGGCCGCTGCGCGCCGGACGAGTGGCGCAGTCGCGTCATCCACGCACCAGCCTGGATTGGGAAGTTTACCCACAGGGCCTGAGCGACATTTTGCAATGGGTCAGCCAACGCTACGGGCCGCTGCCGTTGTATATCACTGAAAATGGCGCTGCGTTCTACGATCCGCCCTGCGCCGATGATTTAACCGATGATCCGCTGCGGCAACGCTATCTGCGCGATCACTTATGCGCGGCGCTGGCGGCCCGGCAAACCGGCGTAGACCTGCGCGGCTACTTCGCCTGGTCGCTGCTGGACAATTTTGAATGGGCGCACGGTTACGCCCCGCGCTTTGGCCTGATTCATGTCGATTACGCCACGCAACAGCGCACCCTCAAGGGTAGCGGGCGCTTTTACGCCGAGGTGATTCGCAGTCGCGGCGCAGCGTTACAAACCGGCGCAGCGAAGGCTTGAACGATTGAAAACCCGCCGATACATGCCAATAATCATCAAAACCGATGATTAGGGAGCGGGACAAGCATGGACAAAGACATCAGCGAATTGTTTAACCAGGCAGTCAACCGGTTTCGCAACGAGAAGGAGCAGCGCCAGACGCGCCAGGAACGGGTTCTGAGCGCCCTGGAGCGGGATTTTGAGCGGGTCAAGGATGAAGTGTTGAAAATCAAACCGCAGATCGAAGCGCATCCCAGAGTCAATTACTTCTGGGTATTTAACGACAAAATTCTCATCGACTTCCGCACCGGCCCGAACCGGCCCACCGCCCAGTTGACCGTGCAGCTCTATCATCCCGGCAATAACCGCTACAAGAAAGGCATGTTCGGCTATCAGGCGGACGGCTACGAAATCCCGTTAGCCACGGTCGATGAAGCGGTAGAGTTCATCGCCATTCAGTGCGGCAGATTGCTGGCCTGATTGAAGTGCGCCGCGCCGATCAGCAAGCGCCCGCCCTGGTAAAAAAACAGCAGGGCGTAAATCAGCAGCACTCCGCCCAGCCCGCGCATGATGATTCGATAACCGCGACTGCGCAACGCCAAGCGACTCCGGCCCAGTCCCAGCGCCAGCAACGCTTTCGACCCCACCAGCAGGGCGTAAAAACCGCCGATAAAAGCCATTGCCGCCAACCCGCTTTCCCGCCAGGCGGACCATACGCTGGGTGCGCCCACGGTCAGCCAGAACAGGTAAGGGCTGGGATTGAGCAGGTTGGCGATGATCCCGCGCCACAGCGAACCGGAGGACGGAACCGGCGCTAAATCGGTTCCCTGAAAGCGCAAGCCCTCAACCGCCAGCCAACCCAGATAGGCCCCGCCAGCCAGATGCAACAGCGCCAGCGGCGTCTGTTGATCGAGCAGCGGTTGCAAAACCAGCAATGCCGCCAAAATAATTGGCGCATCGGTCAACAACGGGGCCAGCGCCACCCGCAGGCCCGCCGCTGCGCCATGCTGCAAGGTTTCGCGGACCGTCAACGCCAACAGCGGTCCCGGCGCCAGCCCGCTGCTCAGGCCCAGTAACAGTCCAGCGGAAAGAAAAGTCAGCAGCGCGGTCATGATCGGCCCGGTTTGGCGGCAGCGTCCAATGTAGCGCGAAGTTGCCGATAACTGTCCAGCCGGCGCGGGGCGATCTCACCGCGTTCCGCCGCCGCCCGCAACGCACACTCCGGCTCAAGCGCATGGCGGCAATCGGCAAACCGGCAGCGTCCCAGATACGGGGCCAATTCCGGGAAACCCCGGTTCAGATCGTCGGGGCGCAGCGCCCCCAGCTCGAAGCTGCGCACGCCGGGCGAATCAATCAAATCGCCGCCGTCGGGCAGGTGATACAGCGTGCTGGCGCTGGTGGTGTGGGCGCCGTGGCCGGTGGCGGCGGACACGGCTTGAATGCGAATGTCCCGATCCGGCAACAACGCTTTGATGAGCGACGATTTGCCCACCCCGGACTGACCGGCCAGCAGACTGACCCGCCCGCGCAACCCGTTGCGCAACTCATCCAGACCTTGTGCGGTCACGCTGCTGGCGGTCAGTAATGGATAGCCGATACGTCGATACGGCTCCAGGCACTCCAGCAGCGCGGCGTGTTGCGCCGCATCGAGCAAATCCGCCTTGTTCAATACCAGCAGCCCCTGAATGCCCAGGGCGGCAATGGCGGTCAGATAACCGTCGATCAGCAACTCGCTCGGTTCCGGGAATGGCGCCAGCACCACCGCCACCGCATCGAGATTGGCGGCGACTGGGCGTGGTTGACCATGATAATCAGGGCGGGTCAGC
>JBDHRB010000298.1:0-3890 GCA_039807355.1 Candidatus Competibacteraceae bacterium | reverse complement strand
GCGGTAGCTCAGCTGGGAGAGCGTCGCGTTCGCAATGCGAAGGTCGAGGGTTCGATCCCCTTCCGCTCCACCAATTCAGTATTCAACAAGTCCGAAATCATCCTCAAGCCCGTGTCGCAGCGGGCTTTTTTGTGGGCGTCGTATGGGGATTCGCACATGGAAAAGCGCGGGAAAGCCGGCTGGCTTCTCCGCGCTGGAGTGGGGTTGAGGAATGGTTTTATCGGATGATGGCGCTGACCGAGGTCGTGCCGCTATCGTTGCCGATCATGAGCTTCACCGTTACCGGGTTCTTGGTTCCGCTGAGATTGGCCCCGTAAGCCGCCGCCTGGAACCCGAAGCGATTGTTGCCCAAGGGCACGATCAGCACTTCGATTGCGACGTTGTTGATTTTCCCGGCGAAGGCATACACGCCCAAATGTCCCTTGCGGAACGATCCCGCCGGAATCGTCGTGGTGAAGTTGGCGAGGGTGAGCGTGACCGGTTCTTTCACCGGGTCGATGCCGTTGCTGCTCGTACCCAACGTGAATTTGGAAAATAGTGCGAAGGTCTTATAGCGCTGGTCGATCCCCAGCTTGTCGATGCCGAAGGCGCTGAAAGTGCTGGTGTCGGGCGGGGCGCTCGTCACCGTATAGGTCGCGCTGGCGGTGGCGCCCGCGTTGCCGGCATTGTCCAGCGCGCCCGTGCAGCTTGCCGTGAACGTGCCTAAGCCGCTCGCATCGCCGCCGGTCACGCTCAGCGTGGCTTGGGCCTGCACTCCGGAGAGGGCGTCGGTCGTCGCGCATCCCGCCGTCGGGACCGCGCCGAGCGGGTAGCTCGCGCCGTCGGCAATCCCGGTGACGCCGACCGTGGGCGGCGTGGCATCGCGCTTGACGGTCACCGCCTTTGAGGCCGTGCCGCCGCCGCTGGTGGCGGAGCAGGTGAAGGTGACTCCGGCGGTGTCCGTCGCCACGGTGGCGGTGTCGCATCCGTTTTGAGCGGTAATCGCCGATTCGCCGTCGGTCACCGTCCAACCGACCGAGACATTCCCGATGTACCAGTCGTTGTTGCCCAAGGTTCCATTGACGATGGGAGCGATGACCGGCGGGGTGTTATCCACCGTGTAGACCTGATAGGTGACGCTGGCGGTGGCGCCCGCGTTACCAGCTTTGTCGGTCGCCCCGGTACAACGGGCGGTGAAAGTGCCGACGCCGTTGGTCCCGCCGGTCACGCTCAAAGCGGCTTGGGCCTGCACTCCGGAGAGGGCGTCGGTCGTCGCGCATCCCGCCGTCGGGACCGAGCCGAGGGGGTAGCTCGCGCCGTCGGCAACCCCGGTGACGCCGACCACGGGCGCGGTAGCGTCGCGCTTGATGGTCACCGACTCCGTAGCCGTGCCGCCGCTGCTGGTGGCCGAACAGGTGAAGGTGCGCCCTGTGGTATCGGTCGTGACGGTGGCGGCTTGACAGCCGTCCGTGACGGTGATGGGGGATTCATCGTCGGTCACTTCCCAACTGACCGTGACGTCGCCCGTGTACCAGCCGTTATTGCCCAGCGTGCCCGTGACCGTGGGCGTGATCACCGGCGCAGTGGTGTCGGCCGGCTGGGTCGTCAGGCGGAAATCGACCGTGCTTACCTCTTGGTTCGTGACCGTCGTGGTCTTCGTTTCGGCATCCGGCACATAGCCGCTGGGGGTGTCGATGGAAATTTGCGCTGCGCCCACCGGTACGTTGTCGACATGGTAAAAACCGGTCGCGTCGGTGAGGGCGTCAGTTTGAGCGCCGGTGGCGTCGATGATATGAACCACCACGTTGCCAAGGCCGCCCAGCGGCGCGATGACTTGGCCGGCGATCACGCCTTGCGGAATACCCGGGATCTGGCCCACGATGATGGCGCGGGTGGCGGCATTGTTGAGTAGATTGGCCTCTACATAGCTCGGATCGATGGCGAACTCGATCAGGTAGATGCCGTCCCCTTGGTTTTTCCAGGTGGCATACACATAGCGAGCGCCAAAATCAGGACTGCCCACGGAAAGGCTCTTCAGGAGCGTTTGCCCGATTTGCACCTTGGGCGTGCCCGGATAGGTGGCATAGACGTTGACCGGCACGTTTTGGGCGATCAGGGCGGAACTGGACGCCCAGTACCGGATTGCGGCGAAGACCGTGATTTCTTCGCCCGCCGAGGGATTGTTCTTGGAAAAATAGAGGTCCTTGGAATAGACGAACACATCTTGTTGCGGCACGGGTCCCGTCAGCAAGAGGTTGGTCCATGTCCACACCCATTGAGAAGCCACGCCGTCCCATTCAAAGTAGCCGGAGCCCCATTCCGCCGGTGGCGATTGCAAGGGCGGAAGCGCTCCGGCCGGTGGCGGCTCGGTCGCAATAAAGACCAACTCCCGCGTTCCCACGAAAGTCTTGTCCGTCACCGTCATGACGATGCGGTAGGTTCCTGGTGTTGTCGGCGCTTGGAGCGCTTTCGAGAAATTGCCATAGACATCGGTGTAAACGTCGCCGTAGACCCATTCGGTGCCGTCTTCCGCTTTGACGGTGATCTGCACCGAGCCGCCTTTGACCACGTAGTCGGTGTAGCGGACGCCATTGACGTACAGGTCGTACACCGCCCGTCCGTTCAGGGTAAACAGCGAATCGGTATAGACCGTGGCGGGCAGGCTGCCGGTGACCAGAATATTCCCTTCCGTCGGTGGACCCGACGAGCCGATGGCGATCAAGCGGGAGGCTTCGTTGTTGGTTTTGTCGAGTTCGGCTATCGCGCCCGCCGGATTGACCGCCACCCGAATCAGGTGATCGCCGTCTGCCAGTGCAGGGATGGTAATGGAGGTCGTGCCAACTCCGTTGGGCGCTATTTGAGCGACGGTTACGGGCGATCCCAGCGCGTTGCCGAACTCGTAAAACTGCACCTGGACGTTTTCGGCCGGCGCGAGTCCCGAATTGTGGATGTCCGCCGTCAGCGTGACCGTGCCGTCGGCGTTGGCTGTCGAGCGGATATCGTTGGCGGTGATGGCCAGATCCGGCAATTGCCCCGCGCCTGTCGGTGTGACGTAAACCTTGAGGCTGGCGTAGAGGGTGCTGCCGTCGTCTGTGGTGACTTTGAGGAGCAAGTCATCGTATACGCCTACAGGCGAAGTGCTGGCGTCTAAATTGATGGAGAGCGTCTTGGTTTCTCCAGGCGCTATGCTAACCGGGTTCGGTTCGATGAGAGAGACGGTTAGATCGGAATGCGGGTTGATCACTTCCAGCGTGGCTGTCCGGGGAACGCTACCAGGATTGGTCAACTGGATAAATTCAGTTTTTTGCGTGCCCTGTTCCAAAGAAAACTCGTGGCTGGATGCTGTTTTAAGGGTGGTACCAAACAAACCAGTTGACTGAACGCTTTGGCATTCATAGACAACTCCAGGGCGGGAACCACCAACACAGGCCGCAGGAGTGAGGGACTTATATGTGCATACCGCACTGAAAGGAGGGTCAGGGAATCGATCCCAGCATATCGCCGCAAGCCCAAAGGTCGCCGCATTGCACTCTGTTGGATCCGGCACAGCTCCCGCAGTAGACCCTGCGCGGTCATTACCATAGCAATCGCTAATACTGCCCGTGGCGGCCCATTGGTAACCAGGAACAACCGCCGGCGATGTCAGCCGTACCAGGTTGAAATTCATTCCGCCGCCGCTTAAAGCACCAAACACCAGCCCCCAATCGGCGGACAAGTTGTATGTGTAGCCGGTATACCCCGAAATCCGCTCCACACCATCGATGAACAAGCTCGCTGACTGGGTATTCGGATTGAAGACCAGGTCATAGGTGTGATAGCCGGCGTCATTCAGGGTATATAGCTTTCCGTTTTTATTTGTAGAAAATCAGCTATCATAATAGCAAACAAATTTGTTTTTTCCAGAGGGCCCG
>JBDHRB010000297.1:0-3893 GCA_039807355.1 Candidatus Competibacteraceae bacterium | reverse complement strand
GACATAGAAGCCGAGTTCGACGCCGGTCAGCGCCAGCGCCTCACCGGCGGTGAAGCAGTGCAGGATGGCGGCAAAAGCGCCCTTCCCCATCTCCTCGCGCAGGATCGCGGCCATGTCGTCATCGGCCTCGCGGGCATGGATCACCAGCGGCAACCGTGTCATGCGCGCCGCGGCGATATGGGTGCGCAAGCCCTGCGCCTGTGCTTCGCGCGGGCTCGAATCGTAGTGATAGTCGAGCCCGGCCTCGCCGATCGCGACGCAGCGCGGATGGCGCGACAGCTCGCCCAGCGTCTCCGCTGTCACATCCGGCTCCATCGCGGCGCTGTGCGGATGCGTGCCGATGGTGAACAGCACGTCGTGGACGGTGGCGGCGATAGTGCCGACCGCCAGCCGCCATTCAAAGCGGAACATGACATAGATCAGGATGCCCGCGAGTGCGCCCAGCGCCGCCAGCCCGCCCTGTTCCACCAATTCCTCGCCGACTTGCGGGCCAACAAATTCCGCTCGCGCCAGGGTTGCGCCCGCGCCGCCTTCAGCGCCTTGCAGGGCGTGCAGCACCTCGTTGCTCAAGATGGCGGCATTGGCTTGCTCACGCGGGGGAATGCGAATCAACACATCGCGGGAAGTGCCAAAGTGCTGGGTCTGGGCGTCGCCGAAGCCCGCCTGCGCCAACGTCTCGCGGACTTTGGGGATGTCCACCGGCTGCGGGTATTGGACTTCGATCACCGTGCCGCCGGTGAAGTCCAGACCCAGATTCATGCCCCGGATCAGCAGCGAACCGAGCGCAATCAGCAGAACAGCCACCGACCAGGCCATGGCTAACCGCTTCCAGCGCAGAAAGTCGATGTTGGTGTGGTAAAGATCAAAAAATTGCATAGCCATGATTCGCGCCGCCCTCAAATTGTCAGCTTTTGCAGCTTGCGGCCGCCATAAAGAAGATTGACCAGCGCCCGCGAGCCGGTGACCGCAGTGAACATCGAGGTCAGAATGCCGATGCTCAGGGTGACCGCGAAGCCCTTGACCGGGCCGGTGCCAAAACCGAACAGCATGATTGCCGCGATCAGCGTAGTCAGGTTGGAGTCGAGAATGGTGTCGAAGGCTCGGTCAAAACCGGCGTGAATCGAGGCCTGCGGGCTGTTACCCTTAAACCACAGTTCTTCGCGGATGCGCTCATAGATCAGCACGTTGGCGTCGACCGCCATGCCCATGGTCAAGACGATGCCGGCAATGCCGGGCAAGGTGAGGGTGGCCTGGAGCATGGACAGCGCCGCAACGATCAGCACCACGTTGGCGACCAGCGCCCCGCTGGCGATGGCCCCGAATGTTTTGTAACGCCAGATCATGAATGCGCCGATCAGCACCAGCGAGAGCAGGGCGGCGTTAAAGCCCTGGGCGATATTTTCCTTGCCAGCGCTGGGGCCAATCGTGCGCTCCTCGATGATTTCAATCGGGCTGGCTAATGCGCCAGCGCGCAGCAGCAGGGCCAGATCGCGGGCTTCGCGGGAGCTGTCCAGTCCGGTGATCTGGAAGCGCCGACCCAGCCGGTCGCGGATGGTGGCGACATTGATGACTTCCTCGACGGTGTAGGCGGTTTTCTTCAATTCGCCGTCAATCCGCTTGGTCTCGGTCTTGTTCTCGATGAACACCACGCCCATGCGCTTGCCGATGTTGTCCTTGGTAGCGTCTTCCATGCGCTTGGCGCCCTTGCCGTCCAGGGTCACATATACAGCCGGACTGCCGTTTTGTTGCTCGATGCCGGAGGAGGCGTCAACGATGGAGTCGCCGGTGAGCATCACCCGCTTTTGCAGCAGCACCGGGCGACCTTCGCGGTCCTTGTACAGTCGGGAATTCAGCGGGATGCGGTTGGTGGACGCGGCCTGATACCAGTCGTTTTCTTCATCGGCCAGGCGGAATTCCAGGGTGGCGGTCGCGCCGAGGATTTCCTTGGCCCGGGCGGTGTCCTGCACGCCGGGAAGCTGCACCACAATCCGGTCGCTGCCCTGTTGCTGGATGATCGGCTCGGCGACGCCGAGTTCATTCACCCGGTTACGCAGGGTGGTGATGTTTTGTTGCAGGGCGAAATCGCGTTTTTCCTTGATTTCGCGCTCTCCAAGCGTGAGCTGGAGCGTCAGCGGCCCCGGTTCATTCTGTTGCAGGTTGGACAAGCTCTTGCGCAGCGCCCGCGCCGCCTTGTCGCGTTCAGCTTCGTCCTTAAATTCGACCTGCACCCCGCCGTTGGCGGCGCGGCCTACTGAGTTGTAGAGGATTTTCTCGCTGCGCAACTGGGTGCGGATTTCCTCGACATAGCTTTCCTCGATCTGCTTGATCGTGGCGTCCATGTCCACCTGCATCAGGAAATGCACCCCGCCGCGCAGGTCGAGACCGAGATACATCGGATGCAGGCCCATCGCCCGCAGGAAGCCGGGCGCGGAAGAGGCCAGATTGAGGGCGACGATGTAATCGCGGCCCAGCCGGTCGCGCAGGATGTCGGCGGCCTTGAGCTGTCCTTCCGGGTCGGGGAAGCGGATCAACACCTGGCCGTTTTCCAGTTCCACACGCTTGTGCGGCAACTGCTCGGCGTTGAGCAAGTCAGTAATTCGGGTCTGAAAGGCGGAGTCAATCACGATGTTGGCGCGGGCGCCGGAGATTTGCACCGCCGGGTCTTCGCCAAACAGGTTGGGCAGGGCGAAGACCAAGCCCCAGAGCATGACCAGACCGATCAGCAGGTATTTCCACCAGGGGTATTGATTAAGAGTGTACGGATTAGCCATGCAACGGCGGCTCCCGTGTAGAGCGATGGGGAATCAGAGCGTGCCCTTGTAGGCGCCTTTGGGCATCAGCGAGCTGATCGCCTGCTTCTGAATGCGAATCTGCACGCCTTCGGCGATTTCCAGTTGCACGAAGTTTTCGCCGATGTCGGTAATGCGGCCCAGGATGCCGCCGCCGCTGACCACTTCATCGCCTCTCTTCAGCGCCTCGACCATTTGCTTGTGTTCCTTGGCGCGCTTGGTCTGCGGGCGGATCAGCAGGAAGTAGAACGCGCCAATCAAGATGATCGGGAACAGCAGGTTCAGCAGGCCCATCTCGCCGCTGGGCGCGCCGGCAGCCTGGGCGGAGGCGGTAGGGATCAGGATGTTCAGGATGCTTTCCATGGGGATTCCTCATTGAGTTCTGGCTTTGCCCCGCATCGCGCTCGCTGCTGATTGAAAAAATCAGGCTGACGCTGATGGTCAAAACCGACGCGGGGACGGTCGCTCAGGACCGGGTTAAAGCGCGCCATTATACACGGGCGAAGGAGTTTGCCCGCGTTTTTCAACAAGGCGGTCCAGCGCTGGACTTGCGCTTACCAGGCTTTGGGTTGGAAACGTTCGTCGTTGAGAATCGCCACGCTGTCGCCGGTCTGCGCCAGGACGAACAGACCTTGCCGGTAGGCGTAGCGGGCGACTTCGGGGGGAACTACCATCGCCGCGACCGCGCCCAGCGCCCGCACATCCACGTAGCGCGGCAACATCTGCTTGAATTTGCCCAGCCGCTCCAGATGCTCATCAATATCGGCTTGCGCCAGTTTGCTTTTCACTTCCACCAGCACCGCTTCAGCGTCGTTGACCACCAGTAAATCGATCTGAATGCCTTGGTTATGCCGGTCCACCGACACATCCGGGTGTACCTCATGCACGGCAATGCCCCGCGCCTGAAAAAGCCGCACCACCGCCGGTTTGACCAGGCCCTCGACAAACTCGCCGAGCCGATTGCCCAGATCGCCGATTTTCTTGCTGATCTGCTTGATTTGGCGGTTCGTCGCTTCAATTTGCAGTGCGGTTTCCTGAAACTTGCGGTCGGTTTCCTGAAACTTGCGGTCGGTTTCCTGAAACCTGCGGTCGGTTTCCTGAAAC
>JBDHRB010000296.1:0-3902 GCA_039807355.1 Candidatus Competibacteraceae bacterium | reverse complement strand
CGCCCTGGATAAATGGACCATCATCCGGGGCATGGCGGCGCTGATCGAACTGCAAAAACGCGGGGAAAAGCCGCCGCTGCTGTTTATGCGCCTGTCGCGCAATTCGCTGGCGGACAAGGATTTTATCGACTGGTTGAGTAAACGCTTCAAGGAAAGCCGCTTGCCTTGCGCACTGCTGGTGTTCGAGATCAAGGAAGACGACGCTGACGAATGCTTTGAAGAAAGCCGGGTGTTGCGGGCCTGCCTGCGCGAACTGGGTTGCGGCATAGCCTTATCGCATTTTGGCGGCAAGGCCCATTCCGAGCGCCTGTTGCGGGAATTGATCCCGGACTATATCAAGCTGGATGGCAGCCTGATCGAGCGTCTAGCCAAGGCCAGGGATGACAGCAGCCGACAGGCGATGGCGGCGCTGGCGCAACAGGCGCACGATCTGAAAACCCAAGTGGTCGCCGCCGGAGTGACCACCGCTCCGCAGATGGCCAGTATCTGGCAGTTTGGCGTCACTTTGGTGCAGGGCAGCATGGTGGCGGAAGCCGGCGAACAACTGGATTTCGACTTCCGCCAGTACGCGGGTTGAGGGGATAAAGCCGCTGTGTGCGGCTATCCCTGCTGACGCAGCGCAGCAATACGTTCTTCCAGCGGCGGATGGGTCATCAGCAACTTGCGCAGTCCATCGCCCAGGCCGCCGTTGATGCCGAACGCGGCCATCGACGAAGGCAATTGCGACGGCTCATGCAACTGCCGCAAACGCTCCAGCGCCGCAATCATCTTGCCGCGCCCGGCCAGACGAGCGCCGCCGGCGTCGGCATGAAATTCCCGATGACGGCTGAACGCCATGACGATCAGCGACGCCAGAAAGCCGAAGACAATCTGCATAATCATGCTGGTCAGGAAGTAGCCGATGCCCGGCCCCCGCGAACTCTGCCCCCGCGACAGCGCCTGATCGACCAGATGACCGATCACCCGGGACAGGGCGATCACGAAGGTATTGAGTACGCCTTGCAGCAGGGTCAGCGTCACCATATCGCCGTTGGCGACATGGCTGACTTCATGGCCCAGCACTGCTTCCGCTTCCTCGGCGCTCATCTGTTCCAGCAGACCAGTGCTGACCGCAACCAGGGCGCTGTTGCGGTTGGCCCCGGTGGCGAAGGCGTTGGGTTCCGGCGAGTGATAAATAGCCACCTCCGGCATACCGATCCCGGCGCTCTCGGCCTGGCGGCGCACCGTATCGACCAGCCATTGCTCCAGCGGGGTGCGCGGCGATTCAATCACTTCCGCGCCGACGGACCGCTTGGCCATCCATTTCGACATCAGCAGCGAGATCAGCGAGCCGCCCATGCCAAAAATGGCGGAGAAGATCAGCAGGCCGGGCAGATTCAGGCCGGAGCCGACCAGCAGCCGGTCTACACCCAGCAACTGGGCGATCACGCCGAGCAACACCAGGACCGCCAGATTGGTGGCGGCGAACAGCAGAATGCGTTTCATCAGATTCTCCATGGGGAAGATGCGGGCGACTGTATAGACGCTTGGTGCGAAAATTCAAGCCAGGCGGCTTCGGCCCGGCCCAGGTTTAACCCAGCGGTCGGCGGGTGATAAACATGGCGTCGCCGTAACTGAAAAAGCGGTAACGCTGCTCCACCGCATAGCGGTAGGCGCGCAACACTTCGGCGTGACCAGCGAAGGCGGCGACCAGCATCAGCAAGGTCGATTCCGGCAAGTGGAAATTGGTAATCAGCGCATCGACGCAGCGAAAGCGATAGCCCGGATAAATAAAAATCCGCGTCTCGCCGCGCCAGGGCTGAGGCATTCCATCCGCGCCGGCGGCGCTTTCCAAGGCCCGGATCACCGTGGTGCCGACCGCGATGATCCGTCCGCCGTTGGCCCGCGCTATGCGAATTTGTGCGCAGGCCGCCGCGCTGATCTCGACCGATTCGGCGTGCATGACATGCTCGGCGAGGCGCTCCGCCCGCAGCGGTTGAAAGGTGCCAGCCCCAACATGCAGGGTGAGGAAGGCGCGTTGAACGCCGCGTGCGGCCAATTGTTCCAGCAGCGCCGGGTCGAAATGCAGGCCGGCGGTCGGCGCCGCCACCGCCCCCGGCTGGCGGGCGTATACAGTCTGATAACGCTCCCGGTCTTCCGCCTCCGGTTCGCGGGCGATGTAGGGCGGCAGCGGCATTCGGCCATGCTGCTCCAGCAAGGGCAGCCACGCCGCGTCACCCTCCAGGCTCAGTTCAAACAGATCGTCCTGGCGACCGATCACCGTTGCGCTGAATCCGGCGTCGAAGTGCAACTGTCCGCCCGGCTTCGGCGCTTTGCTGGCGCGCAACTGAACCAGCGCCCGGCGCTGATCGAGCAGGCGCTCCATGAGCAATTCAAAGCGACCGCCGCTGGCTTTGCGGCCAAACAGCCGGGCGGGAATCACCCGGGTGTCGTTGAAAACCAGCAAATCGCCGGGACGCAGCAAGTCCGGCAAGGCGCGGAACCGACTGTCGCCGAGTGCGCCGCTGGAGCCGTCCAGGGTGAGTAATCGGCTGTCGCTGCGCTGGGCCAGCGGTTGCTGGGCAATCAGCTCCGGGGGCAAATCAAAATGGAAATCCTGGCGGCGCAGCGCCTTGCTCGAACAGGGCGGGACTTGCGCGGCGCTGGCCGGGAGGTCATTGTGGAACCCTGAAAGCGGTTTAAACTCTGAATCTGTCATTCCGTTACCATCATGTGGATATTGCAATGCGTAAAACCTTACTGATCGCGGTTGCCTGGTATGCGACGGGCGCGCTGGCCGCCGACCCGGCCAAGCCGGACGCCGCCATGCTCCCGCAACCGGATCTCGCCAAGCTTCAGGCGGTGCTGAACGGTGAAAAACCCGACAGCGTGATTCCGTCGGCGGTTCCAGGGCTGTTTGAAGTGGTCTTCGGCGGCCAGGTGCTGTATCTGAGCGCCGATGGGCGCTTTGTGGTGCAAGGCGATCTTCTCGATCTCGGCTCCCGGGCCAATCTGACTGAGCAGCGGCGCGGTCAGTTGCGCGGCCAGGTGATCGGGGCGCTGGACGAGAAGGATATGGTGGTGTTTGCGCCGGAAGGAACAACCAAACACACGGTGACGGTCTTCACCGATATTGATTGCGGCTATTGCCGGAAAATGCACAGCCAGATGGCTGCGTATAATAAAGAAGGCATCAAAATCCGCTACCTGTTGTTTCCCCGCGAAGGGCTAGGCTCCGAATCGTTTAACAAGGCGGTATCGGTTTGGTGCGCCGGCAACCGGCAGGAGGCGCTGACCAAGGCCAAACGCGGCGAGGCGGTCGAGAACAAGACCTGTGATAATCCGGTGCAGGCCCAATACGAGTTGGGACAGAAAATCGGCGTGCGCGGCACGCCAAGCATGGTTTTGGAAGATGGCGAAATGTTGCCCGGTTATGTGCCGCCCACCCAATTAGCCGAGATGCTGGCTCAAGCCAAAGACCAGAGCGCGGCGAAAGGGCAGAGCGCCAACCCGGTCAGTCCGCCCTGATCCCGGCGAAGCGGTCTGGACGCTGGCGGCGATGGCGATGATGTGTGCTACACTGAACTCCCGAAGCGAGGGTGCCCCGGCGACGCCCGCCGCTTTGAGAGCCGCCACACCGATTCAATCCATGGTGGTCCCTATCAGTCCCCTCGCGACGACAAGCTGTGAACCCCGTCAGGCCCGGAAGGGAGCAGCGGCAGCAGTGGCCTCGGGCGCCGGGGTGCGGCGGGTAGGGGCCGCCTCCCCCTCTTAGGCGTCCCGCACCTGGCAGGTTATGAGCTATCAAGTCCTGGCCCGTAAATGGCGGCCGCGCACCTTTCATGAGTTGGTCGGACAGGAGCCGGTGGTTCGCGCATTGACCAACGCCCTGGATCGCCAGCGCCTGCATCATGCATTCCTGT
>JBDHRB010000295.1:0-3930 GCA_039807355.1 Candidatus Competibacteraceae bacterium | reverse complement strand
CGCATCCTGCAATTCGCCAGCAGCCTGTACGGGCGGATGTTCACCGCTGGGCTGAACTACTGGCAGTTGGGCGAGAGCAATTACTGGGGCCACAACGCGATCATCCGCATCCAGCCGTTTCTCGACCATTGCGGTTTGCCGAAACTGCCGGGGCGCGAGCCGTTCGGCGGCGAGATTCTCAGTCATGATTTCGTCGAGGCGGCCTTGCTGCGCCGGGCTGGCTGGGAAGTCTGGCTGGCCTATGACCTGGAGGGCAGTTACGAGGAAATCCCGCCAACGCTGATCGACTATGCCAAACGGGACCGGCGCTGGTGCCAGGGCAATCTCCAACATCTGCGTCTGGCCTTTTCCAAGGGACTGAACGCGCTGAGTCGGCTGCATTTTTCGATGGGCGTGATGTCCTACGCTGCCTCGCCGCTCTGGCTGCTGTTCCTGATCGCCACCGGGGTGGAAGCGTATCTCCAGACCCAGCAGGAACTGGTGTATTTCTTCGGCGAAAACTGGCAGCCGGTCTGGCCGGTATCGTTCGCCGTGGAAATGACCACGGTATTGCTGGTGACCCTAACCATGCTGTTTCTGCCCAAGCTGCTGGCTCTGCTCCTGCTGCTCAAGGACGCCCGGTTGCGCCGCGCCTATGGCGGACTGTTCAACGCGACGTTGAGCGTGCTTTTGGAAACGATTTTCTCCGTGCTGACCGCGCCGGTGCTGATGCTGTTCCAGACCAAGTTCGTGCTGGCGATTCTGATGCGCAAAGCGGTGGGCTGGCCGCCGCAACAGCGCGGCGATCACCAGACCGGCTTTGCCGAAGCGGCGCTGGCCCATGGCGGACAGACCTTGATCGGTGTCGTCGCCGGGACGCTGAGTTATTTATATGTGCCGGCGTTTTTCTGGTGGTTCACCCCGGTGCTGCTGGGGCTGGGGCTGGCGATTCCAGTGTCGATGCTGTCGAGCAGCATGGCGCTAGGTCGGCGAGCCAAAGAGCTGGGCTTGTTCCTGACCCCGGAGGAAACCGAGCCGCCCAGCGTGTTGCGCGATCTGGAAGACGATTTGCGTGAAGGCGAAGCGGTGTTGCCCGCCTTGCAGAAAGCTGCGCCCAGCCGTTTTGTCCAGGTGCTGGTCGATCCCTACGTCAACGCCCTGCATCGCTCACTGCTGCCAGAACGCGAACCGCCGGGTAAACGCCGTCGGCATTATCTGGAAGGGTTGATCCACCAACTGGAAGAAGAGGGGCCGAACAGTCTAAGTCCGGCGCAAAAGCGCGAATTGATCGCCGACCCGGAGACGCTGTTGCGGTTACACGCTCTGCACTGGAGTCGGCCATTCGCCCGGAGCGCATCGTAGGCGGCGCATGACGCCGTTCAACCGCTGCAAAATCGCCCAGGGCCATCACCCTGGGCGGATTTTTTCAAGCCTCAGATCAACGTGGATTGAGCCGCCGCCAGGCAGCAGGGTCTTGTTGACTGCCCGATTCTTTCCAGATGCCGCGCCGGGCTTTTTTCGCCTCGGCTTGCGCCTGACGATAGGCTGGCGAATCGTTGTATTGCTCGTACATCACCGCCTGGCCCTGCTTGACCATCTCCAAACCGACATCGCGCCCGTCTACCCAAACCTGGGCAACCGTGCGGCCATAGCGGTCCTGGTCGCGCACCTGTAATTGCACTGGATCGCTCAGGGGCAGCAGGCCGCGCAACGTCTGTTTCGCTTCATTGCCCCACGGCTTCTGCGCCATTTCCGGCGAATCAATGCCGAACATGCGCACCTTGACCTCGCCGGACGGGCAACGGGCGGTCAGAGTGTCGCCGTCATACACCGATTTCACCGTACAGGTCAGTTCCGCGCCCTTGGGCGTGGCGGAAGGCGGCGCTTTCGGTTCATGCAGGATGTAGCTGACTGCGCCAATGGCGATGACCAAGCCGCCAATCATCCAGGGCGAACGGTTCTTGCGGCGGCGGGTGCGGCTCAGTTCGCCGCGCAACTGGCTGCGCAATGCTTTGAGCAATTCTTGTTTCACGAATCCGGCTCCTTAAGCCGCCCGCAGCGCCTGGGCGTGCCAGGCCAGATGCTCGCCGATGAAGGTGGCGATGAAGTGATAGCTGTGATCGTAGCCATCCTGCATCCGCACAGTGAGCGGAATCTTCCGGGCGGCGCAAACCCGTTCCAGTGACGCCGGGTGCAATTGCTGGGAGAGGAACTCATCCGCCGTGCCTTGATCGACGAGCAACGGCGGCGGCATCGCCCCGGCTTCGATCAAACGTGCGGCATCGTAAGCCGCCCATTGCTCGCGGTCAGCGCCCAGATAGGCTTTGAAACAACCTTGTCCCCAACCGCTGGCCATCGGGTGACAAATTGGCGCGAAGGCCGATACCGACTGATACATCCCCGGCTCTTTCAAGGCGCAGATCAGCGCGCCATGTCCGCCCATCGAATGGCCGGTGATTGAACGCAGACCGGGAATCAGCGGCAGTTCCGCCTCGACCAGCGCCGGCAATTCGCGGGTCACATAGTCATACATCTGATAATGCCGCGCCCACGGCGCTTGGGTGGCGTTGACGTAGAAACCCGCGCCCTGACCGAGATCGTAACGCTCCGGGACATCGGGTACGTCCGCGCCGCGTGGACTGGTGTCGGGAATAATCAGCGCCAACCCCAGTTCCGCCGCGTAACGCTGCGCCCCGGCCTTGACCCGGAAGTTATCGTCGGTGCAGGTCAACCCGGACAGCCAATAAACCGCCGGAACCTGCTCGGTCGCGGCCTGCGGCGGCAGATAGACCGAGAAGGTCATGGCGCAATCACAGCACGCCGATTCATGGCGGTAACGGTTCAGCCAGCCGCCAAATTCCTTGATCGCTTCGATATGCTCCACGCCGCCTGCTCCTAGAAAAGAATCACTGAACGGATGCTCTTGCCTTCGTGCATCAGATCAAACGCGGTGTTGATCTGCTCCAGCGGCAGCGTATGCGTCACCATCCGATCCAGTTCGATCTTGCCCTGCAAGTAGTTTTCCACATAGCCGGGCAGTTGCGAGCGCCCTTTCACCCCGCCGAACGCCGTACCTTTCCAGACGCGCCCGGTGACCAGTTGGAACGGGCGGGTGCGGATTTCCTGACCGGCTCCGGCCACGCCGATGATGGTGGACACCCCCCAGCCCATGTGGCAGCACTCCAGGGCCTGACGCATCACCTCGACGTTGCCGATGCATTCAAAGGAATAATCCACGCCGCCGTTGGTCATTTCCTTGATCGCGTCCACCACGTTGCCGCTGATCTGCTTTGGATTGAGGGTATCGGTCGCGCCCAACGCGGTGGCCATGGCGAATTTGTCGGGGTTGGTGTCAATCGCAATGATCCGCCCGGCCTGAGCCATCACTGCGCCTTGAATCACTGACAAGCCGATGCCGCCAAGGCCAAACACGGCGACGCTGGAACCCGGCTCGACTTTGGCCGTATTCAGCACCGCGCCGATGCCGGTCGTGACGCCGCAGCCCAGCAAGCACACTTTGTCCAGCGGCGCGGCGGGATTGATCTTGGCCAGGGCGATTTCCGGGACCACCGTGTATTCGGCGAAGGTCGAACAGCCCATGTAATGAAACAGCGGCGTTCCCCGGCAGGAAAAGCGTCGGGTGTGATCGGGCATGTAGCCGGTCCATACCGTGGCGGCGATGGATTGGCAAAGATTGGTTTTACTGGAATGACAGTATTCACATTCACCGCATTCCGGGATGTACAGCGGAATGACATGATCGCCCGGTTTCAAGCCCTTGACGCCGGGGCCGCATTCAACCACCACGCAACCGCCTTCATGGCCGAGGACGCAGGGAAATGCGCCTTCCGGGTCATCGCCGGACAGGGTGAAGGCGTCGGTGTGGCAGACGCCGGTGGCCACGACTTGCAACAGCACTTCGCCGGCCTTGGGACCTTCAACATCGACTTC
>JBDHRB010000294.1:0-3940 GCA_039807355.1 Candidatus Competibacteraceae bacterium | reverse complement strand
GCACCTTCATCGACCACCGCTTGTCGTAATACCCGCGTCACTTCCCGGTGATAGGCGCGGATCGCATCCGGCGAAGGTTCCTGCCAGCCGTCGATAGTACGAGCGCCATCGCCAGTCAACCGCTGCCGCAATAAGGCATCGATCTGACTGAGCAGGGTTTGCACGCCGCTCTTGTGCATCGCGACCGTCGTCACCACCGGAATACCCAACTCACGCGAGAGCGCTTCAATATCAATCCGGCAACCGCGTTTTTGGGCGATGTCCATCATATTGAGCGCCAAAATCAGGGGTCGTCCTAGCGGGCGCAGTTCCAACAGCAGCCGCAGATGCTGGTTCAGATTAGTGGCATCGGTGACGCAGACGATGGCATCGGGCAATGTTTCCTGCTGCTGACGACCCAATACCACATCGCGAGTGATTGCCTCGTCCGGACTACGGGCACGCAGGCTGTAACTGCCGGGCAAATCGAGCAGTTCAACGGCATGACCGTCCGGGGTGCGCAGCCGCCCGCTTTTCCGCTCGACGGTCACGCCGGGATAGTTGGCGGTCTTTTGCCGACCGCCGGTCAGGGTATTGAACAGCGTCGTCTTGCCGCTGTTCGGCGGCCCAACTAAGGCAATCTGGATCATCCGGGCGCTCCCGGCAGTCAAAACGGCGGCAGTCATGCGCGGCTGCGCCCCGCGTCGAGCAGCGGCCCGACCAGCACCGCGCTGGCCTCACAGCGGCGCAGGGCCACGGTCATGGTCTGGTTGATGCGCACCGCCAGCGGATCGCGCCGCCAAAAACCGTGGTGCAGCACTTCCACACACGCGCCTTCGACAAAACCCATTTCCAGCAGGCCGCGTTCAATATCGCGGTCACTGACCCCGCCGCTACTCACGCTCAGGATGCGCCCGACACTGCCGGGGCGCATCAGGCTCAGGGGCTGAATAAACCCCAGCCCGACCGCTTGACCCAGGGCAAAGGCTTGACGTTCCGGCTCGGCATAGGCGTTCATTCAGACGCCCTCCCCGCTGCAACCGCGTTCAGCCAGCGGCGTCGCCCCGGCCCTGGGCCGTGGCGAAAACCGATCCAGTACCTCAATCACCTGATCTTTATCGAGTGCGCGTTTCATGGTTCATCCCGCCTGCTGTTCACTGCGTCAATGGATTCTGGAAATCGGTCGGCGCTCAATGCCGCTTGAGCAATACATTTGCACCCGACCTTGAAGGGTTCACTTAGTGAAAGTAAGCATAATACAAACGAGAACCATTCTCAACAAAAATTTAATTAATTGTTTTTATTAAATTTAAATTTTGAACTAATCGCCCTTACCCGCCAGTTGCCCGGCCAGCCCGGCGCAGTTCGGTTCGCCGGCGGCGGAATATCTACGGCGGCGCTACAACATGGATGCCGCCGCTCCGGTTGCTGATATAGCAATCCGATCTGAGTTGTGGAAATGAACAAAATCCCCCCTTTGAAAAAGGGGGGTCAGGGGGGATTTCGTCATTGGATGGAAACCACAACTCGTCGAGGAGCGCTATATAATGGTGCGGTCATCCCCCTCAGCCGAGTCTCCGCCCATGCCTGGAATCAATGAGTTATTACAAGGTTTTCAACGCTTTCGCGTCAAAAGCTTCGAGCCGAACCGGGAAAGCTTCAACCGGCTGGCCATGCAGGGCCAAACTCCCTCTACCCTGCTGATTGGTTGCAGCGACTCCCGCGTCGATCCGGCCATCCTCACCGATTCCGCGCCCGGCGACCTGTTCGTGGTGCGCAATGTCGCCAATCTGATTCCGCCCTGCGAAACCGGCGGTCGCTATCACGGCACTAGCGCCGCGGTGGAATTCGCCGTGTGCAATCTGCAAGTACGCAACATCATCGTACTCGGCCACTCGCACTGCGGCGGCATCACCGCCCTGCTGGACGGCTACGGCGAAAATGCCGAGGGCGAAGGCTATATCGCACCGTGGATGCGCATTGCCGCCTCGGCCCGCGACGAAGTGTTGCAACGCTGGCCGGACGCCAGTCGTGAATTTAAGCAACGCGCCTGCGAACGGGCCGGGGTGCGCGCCTCGCTGGCCAATCTGATGACCTTCCCGTTCGTCCGGCAGCGCGTCGAGGCCGGCAATCTGTGTCTTTACGGCTGGTATTACGATCTGGAAAACGGCGAACTGCTGCAATACGACGCGGAAAAAGACCGGTTCTACGATCTCTATTTCGGCGCACCCCAAGGCGCCAGCATCTAAACGCCGCTTCGGCGCTGTTCTCCATCACATTAACCAAGGCTGTTGCTCCCGCATGAACCTGACCTCTGCTCCCGCCATTCGCCGCGCCCTGATCAGCGTTTCCGACAAAACCGGCGTCGTCGATTTCGCCCGCGCCCTGCATCAACTGGGCGTGGAACTGCTCTCCACCGGCGGCACCGCCAAGCTGTTGATGGAAAACGGCATCCCGGTGATTGAAGTCGCCGATTACACCGGCTTCCCGGAAATGATGGATGGCCGGCTCAAGACCCTGCATCCGCGCATTCATGGCGGCCTGCTCGGTCGGCGTGGTCAGGATGATGCGGCAATGATGAAGCACGGCATCCCGCCGATTGACCTGCTGGTGGTCAACCTGTATCCCTTCGCCGCCACCGTCGCCCAGCCCGATTGCACGCTGGCCCACGCCATTGAAAACATCGACATCGGCGGCCCGACCATGCTGCGGGCGGCGGCCAAGAATCATGCGGCAGTCACCGTGGTAGTGGACGCCGGTGACTATGCGCGGGTGCTGGAGGAAATGCGCGTGCAAAACGGCGCAGTCAGCGATGCGACCCGTTTCGATCTGGCGGTAAAAGTGTTTGAACACACCGCCCGCTATGACGGGGCGATTGCTAACTATCTCGGTTCGATTCAGGCCGAAGGCCAACGCGATCCGTTCCCGCGCACCTACAGCGTGCAATTCCAGAAAGCCCAGGGGATGCGCTACGGCGAGAATCCGCATCAGGGCGCGGCGTTTTATGTGGAAGCGCAACCGGCGGAAGCCTGCATCGCCACCGCCCGCCAGTGGCAGGGCAAGGAGCTGTCCTACAACAACGTCGCTGACACCGACGCGGCGCTGGAATGCGTGAAGAGCTTCGCCGCGCCGGCCTGCGTGATCGTCAAGCACGCCAATCCTTGCGGCGTGGCTATCGGCGCGACCTTGCTGGAAGCCTATGACCGCGCCTATCAGGCCGATCCGACTTCAGCGTTTGGCGGGATCATCGCCTTCAATCAGCCGCTGGACGCAGCGACCGCCAAGGCCATCATCGACCGCCAGTTCGTCGAAGTAATCATCGCCCCCGAAGTTATGCCGGAGGCGCTGGCCATCACCGCCAGCAAGCAAAACGTCCGGGTACTGGCCTGCGGTCAATGGGATGTCGAACAGCGGGCGCCGGGATGGGATTACAAGCGCGTCACCGGCGGCCTGCTGGTGCAGGATCGGGATTTAGGCCAAGTCGCCGAAGCGGATTTAAAAGTGGTGACTCAGCGCCAGCCCACTCCGCAAGAATGGGCGGATTTGCGTTTCGTCTGGCCGGTGGTCAAGTTCGTCAAGTCCAACGCGATTGTCTACGGCAAGGACGGGATGATTCTCGGCGTTGGCGCCGGGCAGATGAGCCGGGTGTTTTCCGCCCGGATTGCCGCGATGAAGGCGGAAGAGGCGAAACTGGATTTGCGCGGCGCGGCTCTGGGTTCCGACGCCTTTTTCCCGTTCCGCGACGGCCTTGATTTAGCAGCGGAATTGGGCATTACCGCAGTGATTCAGCCGGGCGGCTCGATGCGCGACAGCGAAGTGATCGCCGCCGCTGATGAACATGGCATGACCATGGTCTTTACCGGGATGCGGCATTTCCGCCATTAAGGCCCGGTGATGCTGGCGGGAATACCTGGTTTAGAGAGTGTCGAAAAATGCCCGTAACTGTTTAACCAGAAAACCT
>JBDHRB010000293.1:0-3940 GCA_039807355.1 Candidatus Competibacteraceae bacterium | reverse complement strand
GCTGTAGGCCAGTCGCAGCAGCGCCAGCACCGGCAGCAGATCATCCACCGACACCATCGCCAGCACGTCATCGCCACCCGCGTAAATCAGCTTGCCCTTGCAAACCGTCTCGACGACATACGGGGCCAGATGCAATGCGAAACTGTTGAGCGCCGAGGAAATGGCGATGTGGCGAGAAGGCGAAACCGGACGTTTGGCTGCGGCGTAACGCTTCAAGTCCTCCTGCTCGAATTTTTCGGCGACCTTATTGCGAATCTGTTCGTGCCAAGTTTGCTGGTAGCTTGGGGCATAAACGTCTTTGCCACCGGACAGCCACGCGCCCATCTTGTCGCCGTCCAGCATGATCAGGGCATAGTAGGTTTCGGGTTTGACGCCGAGCACGGTTTCGATGTCAGCTTCGGCCAAGGCCAATGCCTGTTCCGTCTGTTCCCGTTCGCGCGGATCAGGGCTACCGAGCCTTTCACGCAAGGTATCCAGATAAATCGGAAGTTTGCGAACCATTAAATCAGCGTCTTGATCCTTGCGGCGCAATAGAACAGCCAGTTTTAGAGGCAGCGCAGCCCCATCGCGCAACCCCGCAAGCTGGCTGCCGAGCGTATCGGGAAGCGGACGGCGATCCGGTTGCTTCAGCCAGCGCTCCAACGTCGTCGCCAGCGCCATCGTATGCGTGGACACCACGTAGCGCCGTAAACCCAGATCGAGCAGGTCATTGATTTCGCTAACGAACAGTGTCGGCCACAGCCGCTTGAGCGCGCATGGGGCGCAGAGGTGCTCGCCCTTGCGCGCCCAAGACGGTTTACGCTCGGCTACTCGGTTCCAAAGCGTATTGCCGCGCTGGTTGGGACGAGAGTCGAGTTGCGCTAGAGCGGTTGCCAACCATTCCCGCTCGCCGCACAGGGAGCAGCGATAGCCGGTTTGCTTCAGTTGCGGGAACGGTCTCACCGCCTTGGCCGCCGCCTGCACTCGGTCCAGCAAATCGTAAAGCGCGGGATAAAGCACGCCAGAATTCGGACGGTAGAAACACACACCGTCCACCTTGAGTTCCCGGTTCAATAGTTTCCAGGCGTCCCCGTCCAGAAAACCCTTGTCGCCGATGGGCCGGAATGGCGCTTGCGCCGCTTCCAGTTCCTTGGTGTCCACGCCTTGCTTGGTATTCCGCACCAGCGGCACAAACGGAACCAGCGCCCAATGCACTTCGGGGAAGCTTTCCAGTTGCGCAGCGATTTGTGCGCGGGCGTACAGGTCTGGGGCGTCGGTCACGCCAGCGGTTTCCAACAACTCCGTTAGCGCGGTTTCCGCTTTTTCCTTCACCCATGCCCGCACATCAGTGGTGACTTTTTGCGCCAGTTTCGCGCCCAACGCTTCCGGAACGATAGCGACAAACTTGTTGGGCAACGCAGCGACAAACAGCGGATTGGCGTCACTTTGCCGGTTCAACCAATCCGGGCGCGGACGATGAAAACAGTGTTCCGGCAAGCCTATCTCCTTGAGCAGCCACAAATCCACCTGCGGCACGCCCCGCAATTGCGGGAAAATCACCGCGTCCGGTCCCAGTTGCTCGCAAATCACCTTCAAGCCTTCCCAAGCCAGCCGAGACAGCAAATGCGAACCCGCCCATAAATCAGAGGTGGTGCGCGCTTGGGCGATGAAGTCCTGCACCGGCCCGAAACTCATCGTTAACAGCGCCGGGTTGTGTTTCGGATCGAGATCAAAGGCGCTGGCAAAAGCGGAAGTCAGGTCAAGATGATTCCAGATGGTGTGGTCGGGTACGCGGGTGTCAGCAGGCAGTAATCCCCAAAATTCGCTAAGCTGAGCAATGTCATGTTGCTTGCCGAGTTCCGGACCGAAGCGCCAGAACGCCAGGGCGGTGCGTTTGGGATCAACACCATTGTCGCCGACCACGATCAGATTCTTGAAATGGTTAAGACTGGCGGTCTTGATGTCCTTTAGAGCCAAATTCTTGAGGTTGTCTAAATTGGCGGTTTCACTGGATAGCGGGTGAATTACCACCGGCTGCTTGTAGAAACGAACCTGGGTCCAAGCTACGTAGCGTTGCCCGTCTTGCGGCCATTGCGGGCGGTCGGCGGCGGAGGCCCATTGATCGGCTCGCTTGACGTGTTTACGCAATTTGCCGGGCAATTGGTCGGACTGAAAAATGAGTTGGCGAAGCACCTTGGCAGTGCCGCCTTCATGGCCAGCGGGGTCGCGCAAGAGTACCAGCGCCTTTTCGGCAGGGTCGTGAATCCAGGCGGCGAGTTTGGTGTGCCAATAAGTGATTTCCATGATGGCAATACCTCATTAAATCCGTTGCATTTGTTTATCGAGTATTCCATGCACTTTTTGCCAAACACCAAGCTGTTGTCCGACAATCCATTTTCGGTCTGCCTTGCTAAGCACATTCAGCAATTCATCCGGAATGCCACAGGGCAGGTGATAAGCCACTCCGATGTAGCCTTCCGTAGTCCTGGTAACTTTGAAGCGAAGTTGGTTGGCAAGGCGGGATTGATTGCCCCAGCAGCTAAAGTTGTGATGAGTGACCGGGTAAGCGAGTACATGACGCTGATCAATGCGATGATGGCGACCCGGATCAAAGTGGAGTGCGGTTCGAAAAGCGATTTTGGTTTTCGCTAACTCTACCATTGCTTGTCGCCATGTTGCGTGAGGCTGCTTCGATCTCCAGATCAACAGGCCATGATCATCCTTGCCGAAAGCTTGGGGCCAGTGGAGATTCAGACATTCCTCCAGCGGTTCTGCTAGTCCTTTGAGCAGTGAATCAGACTGATTTAGTGCTTCCAATCCTTTCAGTTTACCGCCTTTCAACACTTTCAATAACAGTGATCCCCATCCATTTCGGGAGCGCCCACCGATTGTTCCAAACCAGTGTATAAGCTGTATTATCACTTCAAAACATTCATTCTGTTTATCTGGTACGGCAAGTAGTAAACGGTTTTCCTGATTGCCAGTTTTTTTATCGGATTCTGGGGTTATAGCTTTACGGATACCCCTTGTACCGACAGGCCCGAATCCCAGATACAAAGAAGCAGCTACTTTATGGTAAGCATTATGTTCTGCACAGTAGTAATGCTGTCTGACATCGGGCGGAAGGTTGCTTAGGTCAACCTCCTCATGACATATCAATTCAGAGACGGCTGGCAACTGATTTAGCTTTCCTCTATTCCAGTTCTCCAGTCGTAGCCTGATCTTACTCTTACAGAAGTCGTTATCAGCGGCGTTGCCAAACAATTCTCCCTCGGCTTTGCGTAATTCTTGAACATTTCCCTTCGCCGCCACGACCCGCCACCACTGCCGTAGCAGCGCCTTGAACGGTGGCGTGCGCCATGCGCCATTCTGATCAGCATCACCCAGAAAAGCCGGGGTTACAAAGCTCACAGTGTAATGTTGTTTAACCATCATGTGTGTTATCTCCATTGGGTGCTGCAAATGTAGTGCGTATAACATCTGCCGGCGACGCAAAGCAGGATATGGCGGGGATAGCGTTCCGGATTCATGGCGGCGTCCTCTGTTCAGCATAGTGCAAATACAGCAACGGTGAATTCAGCGAGATAAAAACGCGGAGTCGGCAAGCATGCCGGTCAAGCCACTACCAGTCGATACCTCCCCAACCCCATTACCGCACCCTTGCCGGCATGAGTCCACTGGCCGAGCCACAGATACGGCCAGAACGGCTCCAGCCCGGCGCCGTCCAGTTCGATTTCGCCGACCAGCCCGCCCATTTTCACCAGCGCGTCCTGGCGCGACGAATAGCGGGCCCATTCATGCCAGCGCAGTCGCGCCGCCCGGTGCCGGATCGTCCAGCCGGCCCGGCTCAATCCGGCGAAATCGGCTTCCAGTGGCGTGTCGGTGTGAAAAGTGATCAACAGCGAAATTCGCCGCAACAGATTGGCGAACAGCGCGCCGAACTGGAACGTTTCCGGCCCCA
>JBDHRB010000292.1:0-3956 GCA_039807355.1 Candidatus Competibacteraceae bacterium | reverse complement strand
GGTTTGCAGAGTGTCGATCAACTCGCGCTCATTCAGCGGTTGATCGGAGTGTTCCAACAGCGCCGCGTCAGGCAACGCGCCGGGCTGACGGCGTTCGAGGCGGCGCTGGGCGTCATGACGAGCGGCTTGCAACAGCATCGGCCCGGCCCCGTGCCGCCACAGGAAGCGGGAACTGGCGCGCAGATGTTCCGCCAGCCGCCGCTGTTCGCCAGGGTGGGGAGTCAACAGCGGTCCCAGTCGTCGGCTGGAACGCCACAACAGCGCCAGCAAGGTCAGCAGCAGACCTAGCAGCGGCATCCAGGCGTGTTGCCAGAGCAGTTGCATCAGCGCCGGGGCGAGCGTTCGAGATTGCAGCCAGAACACCCCGCCGGAGGGATGTTGCTGGAGCAGCGCCCAGAGAAAATCGGCATGATCGTGGTCGGTCAGCCGCTGATTGGCGAACAGGTGAATGTCGGTAAGCAGGATCACCCGACCCCGACCCCAGTGAATGGTTTGCCAAAACGCATCGTTCAGGCGCAAATCAGAGCGGAAATTGACCTGCAACGGCGGCAGGGATTCGCCCAGTTGAATGGAAATCGGATCGACTCTGGATTCAGCGCGTTTTATCGGATCATCCGCCAGGTTTTGCGCCGGTGCGCTGCGCACCTCCAGCGGATTAAGCAGATGATCGCGGCCCTGACCGGGTTGATAAGGCTGCTGAACGCCAATGATCAGATGTCCGCCCTGGCTGACCCAGTGCAGCAGGCGTTGCGCCTCGCTGGCGCTCAAGACGTAGGTGGGCATGGCGACCAGAAACGTGTCTGCGGGATTGAGCGGATCGGGCAGTTGGTCCAGCCGGCGAATGTTGCGCACAGTGACGCCCAACCGGATCAACAGGCGTTCGGCCAGAGCGAACGGATGGCGGCGGGCGGCTTCGCCATAGCCGGTGTAAACCTCGACACTGCGCTTTTCCAGATGTTGATGCAGCCACAGCGCCACACCGCCGATCAGGAACAGCGTCAGCAAAATCAGCGGAATCCGCCAGACCCGGCGCGAGATCATGCCGGCAGCGCCGTTGTTGAAGCGAAGTGGCGGGGCCATTCTTCGCACAGACTGCGGGCCAGCGTTGCGTCGGGCGGCTGGCAACCATAGGCGGTCGCTTGCCAGGCGCGAATCAAGCGGCGCAGAAACTCGATCAATGGCGGATCGGCCAGTTGGGCAACGGCCCGGCGCAGACATTCTTCTTCAGTGACGCTGGCGGGCATCGGCAGAGCGTATTGCGTGGCCAGCCCGGCCAGACTGCCTTGATAAAGCAGGCGCAACGCCTCACGCGGCTGTCCGGCGCTCCACAAATTCCAGGCGGCAGCGCCCAGATCGGCGGCGGGCGGCGTTAGCGCGGTATGCTGACCCTGCCGGAGCGGAGCGGCGGAGCGGCGCATCCGGCGCTGACTGCGCAACGCTCGATAGGGTCGGCGTTGCCATAGCCACCAGATGGTGATGCCGATGAATAGTCCCAGCGTCAGCCACAGGGCGATTTTGACCGTAGCGGCGAACCAGCGGGCCAGTCGATTCTCGCCGCGCCCGGATTCGGCAGGCGCATCCGCAGCATCCGCATCCGCAGTATCCCGCCATTGCCAGCGTTCCTGTTGCTCGCAAACCTGCAAGTCCGGCTCCTTGAGCATTTCGGCTAATTCTCGCTGCACCGGACTGCTCGCCTTCTCCAGGGTTTCGATGTTCCAGCGATGGAGTTCGCACGGGGAGGTGGAGAGACGTGGAGCCGCCAGAGCAGGATCGGGAATCATCCAGCCGCCCAGCGCCAACAGCATCAGCGCCCCAAGGGCGGTCGCCTGCTTCCAGCGTTGCGCCAGCCGGCGAAACCCCAGTTCCAAATCCCAGGCTTCCAGAGCGATGCGCCGATTCAGATACAGCGCGAAACCCCCGGCGACGTAAAACGGCTCGACCAGACTCAGCCCACAGAAGCTCACCACGTTCAACCAGAGTTGACCGGCCAGGCGGCGGTCATCGAACAGATCGAAAAAGTCCAGATCGACAAAATCGGGAATCAGCATCCAAACCAACACGATCAACGCCAAATCCAGGGCGATTTCTACATGCAGGCAGACCAGGGTCAGCCATGCCGCTGGCCCGCGTCCCGGTTGCCCTAAATCGCGCAGGCGTTGCCGGCGGACTGGACCGCGCAATCCTTCCAGTTGACTGACCGGCAGGGTGAACGAACGGGCCAGGTCCAAGCGCCGCCAGGTCAGGGCGGCGACAGCCTGCTGGGTTAACAGGCCGGGCAAGGCGCACCAGAATTGACGCCGGGTGGGCGTTGCGCCGAACAAGGCATGACTGAGAATGTAGAGCGGGGCGCGATCCAGCAACGGTTTCAACCACCACATCAGCAGCGGAATCCACGGCCAGTTGCCCCAGCACAGCAGATGCAGCAGCAGGAACAGCGGCAGGGCGACGGCGAACCAGGCGGCGTACACCGAGGCGAACTCTTGGCGGACCATGGCCATGCCCAGGTCGATGGCTTCCCAGGGGTGGCGCGGACGGGGTTCAACAGTGATCGCGTCAAGGCGCACGGCGGTCAGTCTGGCAAGGGTTATAAAAGATCAATAAATTCTTCAATGCTAAGTTCCGCTTGCCGCAGAATAGCGCGTAATGTGCCACGATCCAGTTCGTCGTGATCGGGTACGACCACTTGAGCGAAGGGGTCAATGCGACGCAGTACGATGTGGCTACTGCTTTGGCGGCGAAAAATGAAGCCCGCTTTTTGCAAGGCCTTGACGCATTGTTGCCCGGAGACACGCGGTAATTTGCTCATACGGCAACGAGTAGCGCATCGAAGTGTTCTTCAGGGACGGGTAGGTGATCTTCTTCAAAGACTTCAATGTAGAGTTGTATGGCGTCTTTGATATTTTGAATAGCGGCTTCTCTGGTTTTTCCCTGACTGATACAACCGGGCAGGCTCGGACATTCGGCAATCCAATAGCGGTCTTCGCCAGGGTAAATGATGACTTGGCGCATAGAATTTGTCCTTCAGGTTGATTGAATTTGGAAAGGAGTCTGGCGTCAAGGCGCACGGCGGCCCGCCAAAGTCAGGTAGAGAATCATCAGCAACCAGCCAGTGCCGCCGACCGCGTACTTGATTTCAGCGGGAATCGCCCGGTTCGCGGACCAGAACGCTTCGATGAACGCCGCCAGTAGCAGCAGCGCGGCCACGCCGAGAATCAGGCGTGCGCCGCCCGCCGCCGCCTGGCGCAGCGCCTCAACCCGGCTGAATCGGCCCGGCGCGGCGACCGCCCAGCCCAATTTCAGCCCGGCCACCCCGGCCAGCACAATCCCGGTCAATTCAAACGCGCCATGGCCGGCGACGAAGGTATAAAAGGTTTCGATAAAGCCCTGCGCGGTCAAATAGCCGGACACGGCGCCGATAAACACGCCGTTGAACAGCAGCATGAACGCCGCGCCGATCCCCAGCAGCAGGCCGCCGGCGAAGGTGCGAAAACCGAGACCGATGTTGTTGTAGATGTAGTAGCCGAACATGGCGACATCCTCGGCGGCGCGGCGCGGGGCGTCCGCCGGATCGGGCGCATACATCGCTTCCAGATCGGCGACCGCTTCGGGCGACAGCAGGCTGTAGATCAATTCCGGGGCCTGATAGACCGCCAGCCCCATGCCCAGCAACGGCAGGTAAAACAGCGCCGCGCACAGCCAGAACAGTCCAGCGTCGGCGCGCACCCGTTGCGGAAAGTCGGCGGTCAGAAAGCGCAGCACGGTGGACCAGCGATGTTGCGGCGCGCGGTAAATCTGCTGATAGGCGCGCAGCGCCAGTTGATTCAACCGCGCCAGCAGTGAGCGGCTATAGCGCCGATAGCGGGCGAGAGCTAACTGCTGACAGAGTTGCCGATAGGCCGCCGGCAGTTCGGCGACCGGCAACGCCGCCGGTTGCGGCGTTTTTTGCGTCAGGCGCT
>JBDHRB010000291.1:0-3960 GCA_039807355.1 Candidatus Competibacteraceae bacterium | reverse complement strand
CATTTTGATACTGCGCCAGAGATTCCCGGCGCTGTTTAAGCATCTTCTCCAGCACGGCCAGGGTCTGTGCCTCGTTCAGTTCGATGCGCTCATCGACTTCACGCTGCTTGATCGCGGCCAGAATCAAGCGAATCACGCCAAGACGCTGTTTTTCCTTGGCGCGCAGCGCGGTTTTCATATCATCCTGAATGCGGTCTTTGAGGGACATGGCGAGATTCACGGCTGGAGAAGGGGAAGATCGGTCAAGCTCAGTACAGACGGGTGCGGCGGGCGACATCCCGGGAAAGTTTCTTCAGATGACGTTTGACCGCAGCGGCCCGCTTGCGTTTACGCTCCTGGGTCGGCTTTTCGTAAAACTCGCGGCGGCGCACCTCGGAGAGGACTCCGGCCTTTTCACAGGAACGCTTGAAGCGGCGCAGCGCGATATCAAACGGTTCGTTATCCTTGACTTTCACGGCAGGCATTAACACAGCACCTCGTCTTTCATGGGGGGGACTCAGGAAAAAGCTGGATTGTTGGAAAATATTGAATTGTAATCCCCTCTATCGCCAAATGCAAAATCAGGAATATGACATGCTGGTTCTGGGTATCGAAACCTCTTGCGATGAAACCGGGGTCGCGCTGTACCACAGCGAGCGCGGCTTGCTGGCCCATGCTTTATACAGCCAGGTGCAACTCCATGCTGAATACGGCGGGGTGGTGCCGGAACTGGCCTCGCGTGATCATGTGCGCAAGACCCTGCCGTTGTTGCGCGAGCTTTTCCAGTGCGCTGGCGTAGAACCGCGTCAGGTGCAGGGCGTAGCCTATACCCGTGGGCCGGGCCTGATCGGCGCATTGCTGGTCGGCGCGGCGCTGGGGCGCAGTCTGGCTTGGGCGTGGAACGCGCCGGCGCTGGGCGTACACCACATGGAGGGTCATCTGCTGGCCCCGATGTTGGAGGCGGAGCCGCCGGACTTTCCTTTCGTAGCCTTGCTGGTGTCAGGCGGTCACAGTCTGTTGGTGCGGGTAGACGGGATCGGGCGTTATCAGATTTTAGGGGAGTCGATTGATGACGCGGCGGGCGAGGCGTTCGACAAGACCGCCAAGCTGTTGGGTTTGCCCTATCCGGGCGGGCCGGCGCTGGCGAAACTGGCCGAGCAGGGAACGCCGGGACGTTTTAAATTCCCGCGCCCGATGACCGACCGGCCCGGCTGCGATTTCAGTTTCAGCGGTCTGAAAACCGCAGCGATCAACACCTGGCGCAGTCTGGAACCGACCCCGGAAAATCGGGCCGATGTGGCGCGGGCATTCGAGGAGGCAGTGGTGGAAACCCTGGCGATTAAATGCGAGCGGGCATTACAGGCTACCGGGTTGCAGCGGCTGGTGGTGGCCGGCGGCGTCGGCGCGAACCGGCGTTTGCGGGAACGCTTGCAGGCGCTGGCCGGGGAACGCGGCGGGCGCGTCTATTATCCCCGCCTGGAATTCTGCACCGACAACGGCGCGATGATCGCCTACGCCGGCTGGCGACGCCTGGCGGCGGGACAGGCGGAGGATTTGGCGATTGAAGTGTTACCCCGCTGGCCGCTGGATCAGCTACCTGCGGTGTAAGGCGATGAGTTCGCCATGACCCGCTAACGCTGGATTTGAACCGCTCAAAATGAACGTTTACTGAATGGTTTCATGCATCTCGAATAAAAATTTTATATATAAATCAAATATATTAACCGTTATGGCATCCTCTTTGCGAAGTCCGGGATCACCGATCAAGATTCATGCAGAGGAGAACGGACGATGGGTCAAGTCACCTGGCCGCTTGAGCAGAACGTGATTCGCGGCAACAAAATCAATCATACCTTTGGCATGGTCAGAACCAACGCCGACGGCACGCCCAAACCGCATCAGGGCTGGGATTTCAAAGCGGCGGTTGGCACTACTGCTTTCGCCATTGCCGACGGCAAGATCGAATTCGTCAAGGACAGTGGCGCGTATGGCAAGCAAATCTGCCTGTCGTTTGCCTGGAAAAACCAGCAAACCCTCTATGCGTTTTACGCCCACATGAACACGATTCAGGTCACGCAGGGGCAACAGGTGACGATGAATACGGTGCTGGGCACTACCGGCAAATCCGGCAATGCGCAAAACCTGCCGGCCAGTGAAGACCATCTGCATTTTGAAATTCGCACCAAAGCCAACACCGGCTTGGGTTTGGCGGACCGGCTCAGTCCGATCAAGGTGTTTGGTAAGTGTCCGCTATCAGTGGCGCAGAACGGCAATGAAATCATCACCTTTTAACCCATGCTGCGCCCCCGGATTCCGGGGCCAGCGTTCCAGGTTCGCCATCATGCTATTGGTCAAACGCGGTTTGCTGATCGGAATCGTCGGCTGGCTGATGCTGAACGCCCCATTCAGCAACGCCGCCGAACCCGCCAGGCTCTACCAACAACGCACCCTGACCACGGTGCAGCGGGATGTCAGCGCCTTGGGCGTGCAGGATTGTCCGTCGATCCAGGCGCTCGACCCGGTTCGCCTGCTCGCCGTGTGCCGAATCGCCGACGCCAAGGCGGCTGCCCGCCTGCATTGGTTGCTGATCGACGCCCAGCAAACCGGAACGTCAGCGATCCGCTTCCGCTCCGGGGATTTCGGGGATGCGGATTACCTCCAGATCGCAGTATTCAGCAAGGCGCAGGACGGCGCGGAGTTGATCCTGGCTGAATCGGGCGCTGAGTTCAGCTATGGAGTGCAGGTCTACACACTTGACGGAATGCAGGCGCGGCGGGTCGGGGCGATACCCGAAGTGCTGAATGAGGACGGGGAAGCCCGCTCTATCGTGCCGGCGCTGCGCATCCGCGATCACGGCGCAACCGTGCAGTTCTCGTTCACCGCCCCGGTGATGGTTCCTGACCGCCAGGGGCATTACGCCGAAGTCGCCCCGGAACAGGTTTGTTATGTTCTTAAAGGAGATCAACTGCGGCGCGTCACTGACTGCCGCTAGGAGAGGAAGGGTCTGGCGCTCCCCGGAGCGCCATCGCCGAAGACGCCAACGCTTTGCCATTCACGCATCGTTATTTCCCAGCACCACCCGCCGCCGTTGCCGGGCGAAGTCCAACAACCGGCGAATCGGCAGCGCCGCCCGTTCGCGGATCGCTTCATCAATCACAATCTCGTTGGCGCCGGTTTCCAATACTTGCGCCAGATTGCGCAGCCCGTTCATCGCCATCCACGGGCAATGTGCGCAACTGACGCAAGTTGCGCCCTTGCCGACAATCGGCGCTTCCAGGAGGATTTTGTCCGGGGCGGCGCACTTCATCTTGTGAAACAGCCCGTTATCGGTGGCGACGATGAATTTTTTCGCTGGCAATTCCCGCACCGCCTGAACCAGCGCGGTGGTGGAACCGACCAGATCGGCCAAGGCGATCACCTCCAGCGGCGATTCGGGATGCACCAGCACTTGGGCATCGGGATGCTCGGCGCGCAACTGGCGCAGACCATCGGCCTTGAAGGCTTCATGCACCACGCAGGCCCCGTTCCACAACAACATGTCCACTCCGGTTTCCCGCTGCACATACGCGCCCAAATGCCGATCCGGCGCCCAAATCAGCTTTTCGCCCTGGGCGGCCAGATGCTTCACTAATTCGAGGGCGATCCCGGAGGTCGCCACCCAATCGGAGCGCGCTTTCACCGCCGCGCTGGTGTTGGCGTAAACCACCACGGTCCGCTCCGGATGCTCGTCGCAGAACGCGGAAAACTCATCAATCGGACAGCCGAGATCGAGCGAGCATTCGGCGTGTAAATCCGGCATCAGCACCCGCTTTTCCGGATTGAGAATCTTGGCGGTTTCGCCCATAAACCGCACGCCGGCGACCACCAGGGTGCTGGATGGGCATTCGCTTCCAAAGCGGGCCATGTCCAGCGAATCGGAGACGTAGCCGCCGGTGGCGTCAGCCAGTTCCTGCAATTCCGGCGACGTGTAGTAATGCGCAA
>JBDHRB010000290.1:0-3990 GCA_039807355.1 Candidatus Competibacteraceae bacterium | reverse complement strand
GGCGGCGGATTTCGCCGGTAAAAAGCCTTCAAAAACGAAGCGGTCGGTCGGCAGGCCCGCCACTGACAGCGCCGCCAGAATGCTGCTCGGTCCCGGAATCGGGATGACCTTCAGCCCCTGCCGGCGCAATTCGCGCACCAGGGGAAAGCCCGGATCGCTGATTAAGGGCGTGCCGGCATCGGACACCAGCGCCAGTGTTTGCCCCTGACGCAACCGCGCCACTACCGAGGCCAAACGGGCCTTTTCATTGTGTTCATGCAGGGAGAACAGCGGGGTGTTGATCTCGAAATGCGCCAGTAATTGTCCGGTGTGGCGGGTGTCTTCGGCGGCGATAGCGTCCACTTCGCCCAGGATGCGCAGGGCGCGGGCGCTGATGTCTTCCAGATTGCCAATCGGCGTCGCCACGACATACAAAGCCCCGGATTCCACAGTCATGTGCGCCTCGATTGGGTAGAATGCTTTAGGCGGTGCGGCGGCGTGCAGCGCCAGCCGTGTGTTAAAAGCGTGTATACGCCATTCCCGCCGCAAATTCGACTGACCAGGAGCGGACCCCCGACAATGCACCGCCGTTTACCCGCCGATGCGCCCGGCTGCTTGCAGAGACCCTGGTGATTAGCCGCGTCGCTTTAGGAAGCGCCGCCGAAGATTTGGCGCTGCGCTATCTGCAAGCCCAAGGATTGACGCTGATCCTGCGCAATTTCCGCTGCCGCGTCGGCGAGCTGGACTTGATTATGCGCGAAGGCGAATTTCTGGTGTTTGTCGAAGTCCGCAGTCGGCGTTACGCTCGTTACGGTGCGCCCGCCGAATCGGTGACGCCCGCCAAGCGGCAGAAATTGTTACGCGCCGCCGCCTGTTATCTGCAACGCCAGGGCGTAGAGCCGCCTTGCCGTTTTGATGTGGTCGCCATTCTCCAGCCGGGCGGCGCACCACAGATCGAATGGATTCGGGACGCCTTTCAACTGAATTGACGCTGCAACCCCCCAGCCCTTTTCCCGGCCCGCGCCGGGCGCTTTCGAGAACTCCGCTGATGACCGTTGACCGCACTGCCGAATTGTCCGACCTGCTGGCCCGCCGCATTCTGATTCTGGATGGGGCGATGGGCACCATGATCCAGAGCTACCGCTTGCAGGAGGCCGATTACCGGGGCGAACGCTTCGGCGATTGGCCCTGTGATTTGAAAGGTAATAATGACCTGCTCACTTTGACCCGCCCGGCGATCATCCGCGAAATTCACAGCGCCTATTTAGACGCTGGCGCGGACATTCTCGAAACCAACACGTTTAATTCCACGTCGATCTCGATGCGCGACTACCAGATGGAAAGTCTGGTTGCCGAGTTGAATCGTGAAGCCGCCCGGCTGGCGCGGGAAGTCGCCGATCAGTACAGCACGCCTGACCGTCCCCGGTTTGTCGCTGGCGTACTCGGCCCCACCAATCGCACCGCCAGTCTGTCGCCGGACGTGAATCATCCCGGTTTTCGCAATATTGGCTTCGATGAATTGGTCAGCGCCTATACGGAAGCGGCGCAGGCTTTAATCGAAGGCGGCGCTGATCTTTTATTGGTCGAAACCATTTTTGACACGCTCAACGCTAAAGCCGCGCTGTTCGCTATTCAGCAGGTATTTGACGCGAGTGGTTTCCGCCTGCCGGTGATGATTTCCGGGACTATTACCGACGCTTCCGGGCGCACTTTATCCGGGCAAACCACCGAAGCCTTCTGGAATTCGCTCTCGCATATTCGCCCGCTGTCCTTTGGCTTGAATTGCGCACTGGGCGCAACGCAACTGCGCCCCTATATCGCCGAACTAGCCCGCATTGCCGATGTCGCGGTTTCCGCCCATCCCAACGCTGGCCTGCCCAATGCGTTTGGCGAATACGATGAAACCCCAGAGCAAATGGCGGCGATTATCCGCGAATTTGCTGAAAGCGGATTTCTCAATATCGTCGGCGGTTGTTGCGGCACCACGCCCGCGCATATCCGCGCCATTGCTGAAGCGGTCAAAGAATTGCCGCCGCGTTCAATTCCATTGATTGAACCGCGTTGCCGATTGGCCGGGCTGGAACCGCTGAATATCGGCCCGCCGATCCGCTTCATTAATGTCGGCGAGCGCACTAACGTCACTGGCTCGGCGGTATTCAAGCGCCTGATTAAAGCCGGCGATTATAATGCGGCGCTGGATATTGCCCGCCAGCAGGTGGAAAACGGCGCACAAATCATCGACATCAATATGGACGAAGGAATGCTCGATTCGCAGGAAGCGATGACCGCCTTTCTCAACCTGATCGCTGCTGAACCGGACATCAGCCGGGTTCCGGTGATGATTGACTCGTCGAAATGGGCGATTCTCGAAGCCGGTTTGAAATGCATTCAAGGCAAGCCAGTAGTCAATTCGATCAGCCTCAAGGAAGGCGAAGCCGAGTTTATCCGTCAGGCGCGGCTCGTGCATCGTTATGGCGCAGCGGCGATAGTCATGGCCTTTGATGAACAGGGTCAGGCGGATAGCGAACAGCGCAAATTCGCCATTTGCCAGCGCGCTTACCGGATTCTCACTGAACAGGTCGGCTTTCCACCGCAGGACATTATTTTCGATCCGAACATTTTCGCCGTTGCTACCGGGATTGAAGAACACAATCGTTATGCGCTGGATTTTATTAACGCAACCCAGCGGATTAAAAGCGCATTGCCGTATGCGCTGATTTCCGGTGGGGTGTCGAATGTTTCGTTCTCATTTCGGGGCAATAATCCGGTACGCGAGGCGATTCATTCGGTATTTCTCTATCACGCCATTCAGGCCGGCATGGACATGGGTATCGTCAACGCCGGGCAGTTGGCGATTTATCAAGAAATCCCGGCGGAACTGCGCGAGCGGGTGGAAGACGTGATTCTCAATCGCCGTCTCGACGCGACTGAGCGCCTGCTGGAGATCGCCGATCAATACAAAGACGGCGAAACCGCCGCCGCCCCGGAACAGGCCCCGGAATGGCGCACCTGGCCGGTCGTCAAGCGCCTGGAACACGCCCTGATTAAAGGCATTGACGAATTTATTGAGGCCGACACCGAAGAAGCGCGTCAGCAATTCGCCCAGCCTTTGCAGGTGATTGAAGGGCCGTTGATGGATGGAATGAACGTAGTCGGTGATTTATTCGGCGCGGGTAAAATGTTCTTGCCGCAGGTGGTAAAATCAGCGCGGGTGATGAAAAAATCCGTGGCTTACCTGATTCCGTTCATTGAAGCGCAACAGGCCGGCGAGCGCCGCACCAATGGCCGGATTATCATGGCAACAGTCAAGGGCGACGTGCATGATATTGGCAAGAATATCGTTGGCGTGGTGCTTCAGTGCAATAACTTTGAAGTCGTTGACTTAGGCGTGATGGTTCCCGCACAAAAGATTCTCGATGCGGCTAAAGCACATCAGGCCGATATGATCGGCTTGTCCGGGCTGATTACGCCATCACTCGATGAAATGGTTAACGTCGCCAAAGAGATGAAACGCCAAGATTTCACCGTTCCGCTGCTGATTGGCGGAGCCACTACTTCGGCGATGCACACCGCAGTAAAAATCGACCCGCATTATCCCGGCCCGGTAATTTATGTCAAAGATGCCTCGCGGGCAGTCGGGGTAGCGCAAAATCTGGTCAGCGCCGACGGCAAAAATGATTATGTCGCTAAAATCAAGGCCGATTACGTTCAGAAGCGCGAACAACACGCGCAGCGGCGTAGTCGGGAGCCGTTGCTGCCGCTCGCTGAAACGCGCCGCAACCGTCCGCTCTTTGACTGGTCGGCGTATGTTCCGCCAAAACCGACATTTCTCGGCGTCCACGCCTTTGATGACTATCCGCTGGCGGAATTGGCGGAACAGATTGACTGGACGCCGTTTTTCCATGCCTGGGAATTGCGCGGGCGCTATCCGGCGATTTTCGCCGATCCCGAACAGGGCGAACACGCCCGGCAGCTTTTCGCCGATGCCCAGACGATGTTGGCGCAACTGAT
>JBDHRB010000289.1:0-3992 GCA_039807355.1 Candidatus Competibacteraceae bacterium | reverse complement strand
CAGTCGGTTTTGTGGTCGGTCTGGGTTATGAAAACCCGCATCTGTCGCCGTTCGAGGAATTCCAGCGGTTTAAGACTCATCCCGACATTCGCTCGACCTTTGAAGGCGGGCGGCGCATCGCCTACGGAGCGCGGGCCATTTCAGCGGGCGGTATCCAGGCGATTCCCAAACTCACCTTCCCCGGCGGCCTGTTGATCGGCGACACGGCGGGTTTTCTCAACGCGCCCAAGATCAAGGGCACGCATACGGCGATGAAGTCCGGCATGGTCGCCGCCGACGCGATTTTGCCCGCCCTCAGCGCCGGGCGCAGCGCCGATGAAGTGACGGAATATCCCGAACAGTTGCAGCAAAGCTGGCTGTGGGAGGAACTCTATGCGGTGCGCAACATCAAGCCGTCGTTCCGCTGGGGACTGTGGGCGGCGATGGCCTATTCCGCCATTGACACCTATCTATTCCGGGGCAAAGCGCCGTGGACGTTGCATCATCAGCCGGATCACGCCAAGCTCAAGCCGGCCAGCGACTGCGCGAAAATCGACTATCCCAAACCGGACGGCAAAATCAGCTTTGACCGGCTGTCTTCGGTGTTCATTTCCAACACCAATCATGAAGAAGATCAGCCCTGCCATTTGACTTTGAAAGACCCGACCGTGCCGATTCGCATCAATCTGGCGCTGTACGATGCGCCGGAACAGCGTTATTGCCCGGCGGGGGTCTATGAGATTGTCCGGGACAACGACGGCAATAACCCGCGCTTGCAAATCAATGCGCAGAACTGCGTGCATTGCAAAACCTGCGACATCAAGGACCCGACCCAGAATATCAACTGGGTCACCCCTCAAGGCGGCGGCGGGCCGAATTACCCGAATATGTAGGACGCCAGCGCCGCCCTGCCCCGCGCAGGGCGGTTTGCCGCAAATCCGCCGGGCAGACCGCGCAATCCATGGATGAGCCTGACGCCGCATTCAGTACAATAGACCGATTCTTCAGAAGCATTTTTCAGGCGAGGCGCACTCCATGCAGCAACTTTCAGTCGTAATTCTGGCCGCTGGTCAAGGCAAGCGGATGGTGTCGGATTTACCCAAGGTTTTGCATCCGCTAGGCGGCAAGCCCTTGCTGGCCCATGTTTTGAGTACCGCCCGCCGCCTCGAAGCCGCCGTTTGCGCGGTGGTCTACGGACATGGCGGCGCAGCGGTAAAAACCGCGCTGGCTGGAGAAACCGGGGTGTTGTGGGTGGAACAGGCCGAGCAACTCGGCACCGGACATGCGGTGGCCCAGGCATTGCCGCTGCTCGATGACGCTGGCGTCACCCTGGTGCTGTACGGCGACGTGCCCTTGATCCCGGCGGAAACCCTGCAACCGCTGGTCGATGCGGCGCGGCAGGGTCAACTCGCATTGCTGACCGTGGATTTGCCCGACCCCGCCGGCTACGGGCGCATCGTCCGCGACGATCAGGGCCGGGTGCAACGCATCGTCGAAGAGAAAGACGCCACCCCTTCCGAACGCGGTTTGTCCGAGATCAACACCGGGATTCTCGCGGTGTCCACCGCGAAATTGCGCGGCTGGATCGCCGGGCTGACCAATGCCAACGCCCAGGGCGAATATTATCTGACCGACATCATCGCCCTGGCGGTGCGCGACGCGGTTATTGTGGAGCCGTTTACCTTGTCAGAGCCGCTGGAAGCGCAGGGCGTGAATGACCGTCGGCAATTGGCGGAACTGGAGCGTTTCTACCAGGCTCGGCAGGCCGAGGCGCTGATGCGTAACGGCGCAACCCTGCTCGATCCGGCCCGGATCGATGTGCGCGGCGTCCTTAGTACCGGTCAGGATGTCGTGATCGACGTCAACGTGGTGTTTGAAGGAAGCGTGCGCCTCGGCGACCGGGTGAAAATCGGCCCGTTCTGCGTGCTGAAAGATGCCGTGATTGGCGATGATGTGGAGATTCTCTCGCATTGCCGGATCGAGGGCGCAGAGGTCGGAGCCGGCGCACAAATTGGCCCGTTCGCCCGCCTGCGCCCTGACACCCGGCTGGCGGCGGGCGTACATATCGGCAATTTCGTCGAAACCAAGAAAACCACGATTGGCCCCGGTTCCAAGGTCAACCATCTGACCTATCTGGGCGATGCCGAAGTCGGCGCCGAGGTCAACGTCGGCGCTGGAACCATCACCTGCAACTATGACGGCGCCAACAAGCATAAAACCGTCATCGAGGATGGCGCATTCATCGGTTCCAACAGCTCGCTGGTCGCGCCAGTGCGGATTGGCAAGGGGGCGACGATTGGCGCTGGCTCCTCAGTCAGCCGCAGCGTCCCGGATGGCAGCCTGTGTCTGACCCGCGCCCAGCGCAAGGAAGTCGCCCATTGGACGCGCCCGGTCAAGCCAAAGAACCGTTAATCCAACGCTGACCTTTCAGCGCCCCGCCGCGATCAAGCGGTTGGGCGCGACACTCTGGACAATCCCATGGTCAAAACCCGTTTCGCCCCCAGTCCTACGGGGTATTTGCACATCGGCGGCGCTCGCACCGCGCTGTTTTCCTGGCTGTACGCCCGTCGGCATGGCGGGCTGTTCGTGCTGCGCATCGAAGACACCGACCTGGAACGCTCCACGCCGGAAGCGGTGAACGCCATTCTCGAAGGTATGAACTGGCTGGGGCTGGATTACGACGAAGGGCCGTTCTACCAGACCCAGCGTTTTGACCGCTACCGCGAAGTGTTGCAGGCGCTGCTGCGCCAAGGCCAGGCTTATTATTGCTATTGCACCAAGGAAGAACTGGAGGCGCTGCGCGGCGAGCAGATGATCCGCAAGGAGAAGCCGCGCTATGACGGGCGCTATCGGAACTATCAGGGGCCGCCGCGTCCCGGCGTCGAGCCGGTGGTGCGCTTCAAAAATCCCCTGGACGGCGAAGTGGTGGTCGAAGATTTGATTCGCGGGCGCATCGTTTTCCAGAACGCCGAACTCGATGACCTGATTATCGCCCGCGCCGACGGCTCGCCGACCTACAACTTCTGCGTCGTGGTCGATGACATGGACATGGGCGTCACTCATGTGATTCGCGGCGATGACCATATCAACAATACTCCCCGGCAGATCAACATTCTCCGGGCGTTAGGCGCGTCGCCGCCCTGCTACGGCCATGTGCCGATGATTTTGGGGCCGGACGGGCAAAAACTCTCCAAGCGCCATGGCGCAGCCAGCGTCATGGAATACCGCGATCTGGGTTATCTGCCGGAAGCGGTGCTGAATTATCTGGTGCGGCTGGGCTGGTCGCATGGCGATCAGGAAATTTTCTCCCTGGACGAAATGGCCGAGTATTTCGATCTGAGCGGCTGCAACAAAGCGCCCTCGGCGATTAATCCGTCCAAGCTGATCTGGTTGAACAAGCACTATCTGAAAACCCTTGATCCCGCCCATGTCGCCCGGCATTTGAGCTGGCATATCGGGCAATTGGGCATTGATCCCAGCGCCGGCCCGCCGTTGACCGAGGTGGTCAAAGCCTTCGCCGAGCGTTCCGACACGCTCAAGGACATGGCGCAAGCCGCGATATTCCTCTATCAGGATTTCGCTGATTACGAGCCGAAGGCTGCCGGGAAGCATCTGAACGCGGCGGCTGAAGCGCCGTTGCAGCGACTGGGCGAGGCGCTGGCGGCGTTGCCGGAATGGCGGGCCGCACCGATTCATCAGGCGGTCAAGGGCGTCGCCGAAGCCGGCGGATGGGCGCTGGGCAAGGTGGCGCAGCCGTTGCGGGTGGCGGTTTCCGGCACGGCGGTGTCGCCGCCGATTGACATGACCTTGGAATTGCTCGGCCGAGCGAAGACCCTGGCGCGGATTGAACGGGCGCTGGCGCACCTTGGCGGAGGATTCTGAATCTGGGGGATTGACGAACCCCGGAGCATTTTTTAGAATGCGCCTTCTCCGGTGAACGGGGCCATAGCTCAGCTGGGAGAGCGCCTGCATGGCATGCAGGAGGTCGTCGGTTCGATCCCGTCTGGCTCCAC
>JBDHRB010000288.1:0-4017 GCA_039807355.1 Candidatus Competibacteraceae bacterium | reverse complement strand
CTTCAGCGGCAGTTGAGCAATTCGGCGTGCCGGCAAAACCAGACCTGGGGCTATGATCGGAACGGTATCTGGGTGGATCGCGGTTGCCGCGCTGAATTTCGCGTCAGCGGCGGCGAGCGTTGGCGCAGCGAGCGCTTGACCTGCTCCGCCGACAGCAACCGTCGCCAAATGTGCCGCGCCGATGTGCGCAATGAGGTGATCCTGGTTCGGCAACTGAGCCGTGCGCCGTGTCGCTTCAACAGCTCCTGGGGTTATAACCGGCGCGGCGTTTGGGTGGACAATGGTTGCCGTGCGGAATTTGAAATTCGTTAATTAAAGCCCGCGCCGGTTGCGATCTCCGGCGGCGGCGTTTCGTCGGGCAGGCTTGACCTACCCCTCTCTTTCCAAGAATAAACCCTGAAAAAGCAGGAATGATCATGCTGAAAAAACTCATGGAAAGCTTACAGTCGTCGGGAACCCAGAGCCTGGCCAAAACCTTTTCCCGTTTGGGCCGGTTCGGTTTCTGGATGCAGATCGTGGTCGGGTCGATTCCCTTCCTGTTGATGCTCTATACCTTCATTTTCACCCGTTCGCCTTCCGGGCCGCGCGCCGGTCTGGCGGTCGTTGAATACCTGACGTTAGCCAGTTTGCTGATCCTGGTTTTCACCATCATCTGGTTTTATCGGCATACCCGCCTGGCGGAAAAGATTGCCGATCCGCAGGCGTGTCCGCCGGCCTCTTCCGTTATCAGCTCAGTGTGGACCGGGCTGATCGCCAGCGGCGTGGGCCTGCTGTTTTCCATGCTGGTGATGGTGATCGAGACCGGCCATTTGCTGTTTTATTTTCTGGCGGCCCCTCAAGGCGGGGTTCCGGTGTTCCAGACCCCCGGCGCTGGTCCGGCCAGTTGGGTGTCGGCGGTGGATATGATGAGCCTGATGGCCTTGAGCCTGCTGGTTTTCGCCGAGCTGATCGTGCTGATTTTGAGTCTCTGGCTGCTGTTCCGCACGACCCAAGTTGCCGATGAATTTCCGCAAAATGCGCCGGCGGAATAAGGGGCAGGGCAAAAGTGAAGAGAAACCGCTTGGGAATCCTGGTCATGTTGCCGGCGCTGGCCTGGGCTGGAGCAACACAGTCAACCCCGCTTGAAGGCGCGACCTGGCGTTTAACCCAGGTTGCGCCGGTCGATGGTTCGCTTCAGGCCGTTCCGGGCGGCATCGAAGCCAGCGCCACCTTTGCCCAAGGCTCGGTGAGTGGCAGCGGCGGCTGCAATCGCTACACCGCTCCTTACGTCGTCAAGGAGGGCAAGCTGACTATCGGTTTGGCGGCGGCGACCATGATGGCTTGCCCTGAAGCGCAGGCGACGGTCGAACAAGCCTTGATGGCGGCGCTGGCGGCAACCATGGCCTATCGGATCGCCGACGGTCAACTCAATCTGCTCGACGCTCAGGAGCGGATCGTGGCGGTTTTCAAAACGCAACCGCCCGCTGCGTTACCGGGCGTTACCTGGCAAGCGACTGTTTATAACAACGGACGCGGCGGTGCCGTTTCGCTGCTCGACGGCAGCGCAATCACCGCGAGCTTTGGCGCAGACGGGATGTTGAGCGGATCGGCGGGCTGCAATTCGTACCGGGCCGCTTACGTCGTCAAGGAATCGACTATCGTCATTCAAGCGCCGGCGGCGACGCGCAAAATTTGTTCTGAACCGGAAGGGGTGATGCAGCAGGAAAGCGACTACCTCAAGGCGTTGACCACGGCGGCCACCTACACGATTCAGGGTCAGCAACTGGAATTGCGCAGCGCCGACGATGCGCTGGTCGCCTTGTTCCGCGCTGGCGGCGGTTAAACGCTTGAGCCATTCCAGTGCGCTGATGAAAACGCGCTTCAAGAAAGCAAAATAAACAGGAGCCAGGTTGTGAGAACGAAGTTAGTCAAATTTTTGAAAATCAGTGCGCTGGTAGTGGCTGGAAGTCTCTTCACCTTGCTGGCGTTGCGCGCTTACAACTCGCAGCGCGGCGAGCCGCTGGCGGTTTGGCACATCTATGCGCCTGTCGAACTGACGGCCAAGCAACTGGCGAAGATGAATTGGGACGATTATCTGGCCGCCGAGCAGAAAATCTTTGACAGCGTGCGCGTCAATGTCACGGAAAAGCTGGAGCCGAGAGAAAAGGTTCCGGCCAACCGCTATTTTTCCGGCAGTCCGATCTATCCGGGCAAGTTCGCCACTGACTGGAACCGCTCCTATATCCTGGAACCGGAAGGCAAGCCGGTCGGCGCAGCGGTGTTTTTGCATGGCCTGACCGATACGCCCTACAGCCTGCGCCATGTCGCCCGGCTTTATCAGAGCTATGGCTTTGTTTCGGTGGCGATTCGCCTGCCGGGACATGGCACGGTGCCCGCCGGGCTGACCAATGTTGAATGGGAAGATTGGGTGGCGGCGACCCATTTGGCGGTGCGCGAGGCGCGGCGGCGGATCGGCCCGGATTTGCCCTTGCACATCATCGGCTTCTCCAACGGCGGCGCACTGTCGATGAAATATGCGCTCGACGCGCTCGGTGATCGCAAGTTGACCCGCCCGCAGCGGATCGTCTTGATTTCGCCGATGATCGGCATTACCGAAATGGCCCGGTTCGCCGGGGTGTTTGGCTGGCCGGCGGTGTTTCCGCCCTTCGCCAAAGCGGCGTGGCTGAGTGTGGTGCCGGAGTTCAATCCGTTTAAATACAACTCGTTTCCGGTCAATGGCGCCCGGCAATCGTCGTTATTGACCCGCGCCTTACAGCCCCGGATCGCCCGCTACGCCAGCGAAGGCAAGCTCGCCGAACTGCCGCCGATTTTGACCTTTCAATCGGTGGTCGATTTCACCGTCAGCACCCGGGCGATTATTACCGCGTTGTATCAACAACTTCCCAATAATGGCAGCGAGCTGGTGCTGTTCGATCTGAACCGCAGCGCCAAATTCGGCCCGCTGATGCGCGCCAGCGCCAACACCATGCTCAACCGCATCCTGCCGGAGCCGCCGCGTGCGTTCAGGACCACGGTGATCACCAATGTCAGCCCGAACAGTACCGAGGTGGTCGAGCGGGTGACGGAAGCCGGGGCGACCGTGGAGCAAACCCGCGAACTGGGCTTGTCCTATCCGCCCGGCGTGTTCTCGCTATCGCATGTGGCGGTGCCGTTCCCCTTGAGCGATTCCCTGTACGGGATGCAACCGGAGGTGTTTGAAGAATATGGCGTCAGTTTGGGCGCTATAGCGCCACGGGGAGAGCGCGGCACATTGATCGTCAGTCTCGATTCGCTAATCCGCATGTCTTCCAACCCGTTCTTTCCCTACATGCTGGAGCGGATTGAGCAAGGGATTCGCCCGGCAAGCGCGGCGCAGGAAGCGGCCAGTCCCGCCGCGCCTGCGACCGCTACGCCCGATTAGAACGAACCGAACATCGTGCCGAGGACGACCACCGCCACCAGCGCCAACAGTGCGCCGACGATGCCGACGATCACGATGTCGAAATAGCTTTTCTGGTGGGTGGAGCCGCACACCGCCAGCAGCGTCACCACTGCGCCGTTATGCGGCAGGCTGTCCAGGGTGCCGGCGCTGATCACCGCCACCCGGTGCAGCAGCGCCGGGTCGATGTTCAGCGCCGCCGCCATTTGCATATAGGTCGCGCCGAGCGCATCCAGCGCAATGGTCATGCCGCCCGACGCCGAGCCGGTCAACGCCGACAGAATGTTGGTGGACACCGCCAGCGAGACCAGCGGCCCGCCTTCAATCGACAGCACCCAGTTTTGCACCAGATCAAACGCCGGCAGGGCGGCGATCACCGCACCGAAGCCGACCAGACTGGCGACGCTCAATACTGGCAGAACCGAAGCATTGGCCCCGGCGTCCACCGTGGCGCGTAGCGCCGGCAGCCGCTGGTAATTGAGCGCGACCAGAACTGCGGTTGCCGCAACCAGGGCCACGATCACCGACCAGACCCCGCTCACCGCCGACAGTTGGATGCCTCCCCATTGCGCTTCGGCCAGAAAACTCGTGTCGAGACG
>JBDHRB010000287.1:0-4033 GCA_039807355.1 Candidatus Competibacteraceae bacterium | reverse complement strand
TTCAAATGGATGCACATGGCCGGCGCTGATTTGCTCCAGAATGATCCGCTCGCGGCGGGTAATCGTGGCGACAAAAGTCCGGGCGTCAGCGCCCATCTGGCGGAAGGCGTGAAATCCGGCTTCGAGAAAGCGATGCAACTCACCGACGCCGGCCAGTCGCGCCGGGGTTTTCGCCACCTTCAGCGCGGTGCGAATCAGATGTTTGCGCACGATCTTTTCCAGGTCCTCACCGAGTTGTTCGATCAGATCAATTTGATGACGGCGAAACTCGTAGCCGGCGCAGCGTCGGTACGCGGCGACATAGGCGGCTTCGTCCAGTTGCGCATCGCGCAGATGACCGCTCGCAATCAAAATCCGTGTCATCGCCGCATCCAGTTCATAGGACAGGGTGTTTAATTCCAGCGCCAGCGCGGCGCTGTGCAGCGCGCCCGCCGGCAGAATCCGGCTCATCATCGGCGCGATGCGCGTCAGATCGCGCTCCCGCTGGCGAAGATCGCGGTCGCCGTAGAGTTCTTCGAGAAAGAAGATCGCTGCCGCCTGATAACGCGGATGATGCAGCAAATCGGCATGGGTGCGGGCCAGCCGCGCTGATTGCCAGCGCCGCAACCGGCTAAATTCCTCCTCAATGCCGATGATTCCCTCCTGATGAAACGCCTGACTGCGTTGTAATTGTTCCAGCAGTTTCGCAGCGTTATGTTGTTTGTCGTCATCGTTCATGATGAAAGCCCAATGGGTCCGGCCAGAGTTTATCCCGGACGCTGCGTTGAACATTGAAGCCTTTTTTCCCCGGAACAAATTGTAAAATTTAGCTTTTTAATCAAGCGACGCATTACAGCACCACCGGCTCGATTTCCAGGGCCACGCCGAACCTGGCCTGCACCGCGTCCTGAATCGCCTGGGCCAGGCGCAACACCTCCGCCCCTTGCGCTCCGCCGCGATTGACCAGCACCAGCGCCTGCTGCTCATAGACCCCAGCCGCGCCGAGACTTCGACCCTTCCAGCCGCACTGTTCGATCAGCCAGCCCGCGGCCAGTTTGACCGCGCCATCCGGCTGCGCATAGTGCGGCAAATGCGGATAGCGTTCGGCAAGCCGGGCAAACGCAGCAGCGTCGATGCGCGGATTCTTGAAGAAACTGCCGGCGTTGCCGATGTGCGCCGGATCGGGCAGCTTGCGCGAGCGAATGGCGATGACCGCTGCGGCAATTTGTTGTGCGGTCGGCTGGGAACAATCCCGCGCTGCCAGTTCCCGCGCCAATTCAGCGTAGCCGGTCACCGCTTGCCAGCGTTTGGGCAGGCGGAAGGTCACGCTGGCGATCAGATAGCGCCCGGCGGCCTCCTGTTTAAAAATGCTGTCGCGGTAGCCGAAGCGGCAGGCGGCGCGATCCAGCATCACTGTCTCGCCGCTCTCCAGATCAATCGCCTGCAACTGCTCGAAGCGTTCCGCCATTTCCAGCCCATACGCGCCGATGTTCTGAATCGGCGCCGCGCCGACTGTGCCGGGAATCAGCGCCAGATTTTCCAGCCCCGGCCAGCCCCGCTCCAGAGTCCAGAGTACGAAGTCATGCCAGTTTTCCCCGGCTCCGGCCTGCACCCGCCAAGCGTCGGCGTCCTCAGCGACCAAGCGCCGTCCGGGAATCCGCACCTGGAGGATTAAGCCGGGAAAATCGCCGGTCAGCAGCAGATTGCTGCCGCCGCCCAGCACAAAGCGCGGCCAGCTTCGCCATTCCGGCAACTTCCGCAATGCGGCGAGTTGATCGGGCGCGCTAATCGCCGCGAATCCGGCGGCGCGGGCGGGCAGGCCAAAGCTGTTGAAGCGATCCAGCGGGACATCGCGTTGCAATAACTGATCGGAGGAGGCGTGCATGAATCTCTCGCAAAAAACCCGCCACGCGGGCGGGTCGGTCTTGTTCAGGGGGAATATTCAGGCCGGCGCGGGCAAGGCGGCGCGCAGCTTTTTCATCGCGTTGTTTTCCAACTGGCGGATGCGCTCGGCGGACACCTGATATTCCGCAGCCAACTGATGCAGGGTCGGTTTGGCCTCACTCAACCAGCGGCGCTGCACGATGTCGCGGCTGCGCGGGTCCAGCCGCTCCAGCGCCTCGCCCAGTTGGCTGACCGCCCGTTCGTCCCAGTCGTCCCGCTCCAGCGCCTCAGCGGGATTGGCCTGTTCATCGCGCAGCCAGGCGGCGGGCGCGAAACTCTCTGATTCATCATCGCCATCCGCCTCCGGCAGCGGATCGAACGACACGTCATAACCGTTCAGGCGCGATTCCATTTCCAGCACATGATCGGGGGTTACCCCAAGTTCCTGCGCGACCGTGTTGACCTCTTCGCGGTTCAGCCAGCCTAGGCGCTTCTTCGAGCCGCGCAGCTTGAAGAACAGCTTGCGCTGCGCCTTGGTGGTGGCGACCTTGACGATCCGCCAGTTGCGCAGGATGAATTCGTGGATTTCCGCCCGAATCCAGTGGACGGCGAACGATACCAGGCGCACGCCATGGGCCGGGTCGAAGCGCCGCACCGCCTTCATCAGGCCGATGTTGCCTTCCTGAATCAGATCGGCCAGCGGCAGACCATAACCGAGATAACCCCGGGCGATATGCACGACGAAGCGCAGGTGAGCCACGATCAGGCGTTGCGCGGCGTCCAGATCATTGCGCAGCCGCAAACGCTGGGCCAGTTCCTGCTCTTCTTCGGCGTTGAGCATCGGCGTGCGCTGCACCGCCTGGATATAACCGTCCAGGCTGCCCACCAACGCCGGCAGATTCTCAATGCGGGGAACCAGCGCAGTCGTCGTCATCGTCAATCACCTCCTCCCATGGATTCATCATTCATTGGCTTCAGCACTATTTTAGCACTCGCGCCATTGGAGCGCCAAACCCGCCGCCGAGTTCCTTCAGACGCTGGAATCCTCATCGAGCAGGGCGGCGACAAACTCGGCGGCGTCAAAAGTACGCAAGTCTTCCAGGTTCTCGCCGACGCCGATGAAGCGGATCGGCAGGCCCAAGCGGCGGGCAATGGCGAAGACGATGCCGCCCTTGGCAGTGCCGTCCAGTTTGGTCAGGATCAACCCGGTAACGCCGACCGCCTCATGGAACTGCACCGCCTGATTCAGGGCGTTCTGGCCGGTGCTGGCGTCCACCACCAGCAACACCTCATGGGGGGCGCTGGCGTCGAGTTTGCCGATGACCCGTTTGATTTTCTTTAATTCTTCCATCAGGTTGGTCTGGGTGTGCAGGCGGCCAGCGGTATCGGCGATCACCACTTCGACCTGCCGGGCGGTCGCGGCCTGAATCGCGTCATAGATCACTGATGCGGAATCCGCACCGCTGCCCTGGGCGATTACTGGAATCCGGTTGCGCTCGCCCCAGACCTGCAACTGTTCCACGGCGGCGGCGCGGAAGGTATCGCCGGCGGCCAGCAACACCGAATGCCCCTCGTTTTGCAGCCATTGCGCCAGCTTGCCGATAGTGGTGGTCTTGCCGACGCCGTTGACTCCGACGGTCAGGATCACATAGGGCCGGGAATCGCTAGGCCGCCACGGCTGCTGGCACGGGGCGAGGATGGACAGCAATTCATCACGCAGCGCCTCCAGCAGCGCCGTTCCGTCCTGAAGGCGCTGGCGCGAGGCCCGCTCAGTCAGGCGCTCGATCAACTGATTCGTGACCTCGACGCCGGCATCGGCCAGCAACAAGCGGCTTTCCAGTTCCTCCAGGGTTTCGTCATCCAGTTTTCGCCCGGCAAACAGCTTGCCCAGTCCAGACGCCAGACCCTGGCGGGTGCGGCGCAACCGTTCGCGCAGTTGGGCGAAGCGTTCCGGTTTCGCTTCAGTCGGTTCCGGTGGTGCCGCAGCCGATTCCGATACAGTGTCCCGGCGAAACGAGGGAAAGCGGATCGGCCGGTTTAATACCTCGAACAGGCTGGATTTCTTCGGCGCGGAAGAAGCGGCGGCGGACTTGGGGTCGGTCATCGTCAGGGTCCATAAGGTCAGCAGAGGGGCGACAGGAGTCTATTCTATCCGGGGTTGCGCGGGGGC